>CAXNND010000075.1:0-7404 GCA_964203105.1 Desulfamplus sp. | reverse complement strand
GATATCCCATTTATAATGGCAACGGCCCAGGCAGACAAGGGGCAGCAGATTGCCATTTATGAGGCAAAGGGCAATGGACATGTACCCAAACCATTTGATTCCAACCAGATTAAGGAGGCTATATATAAAATATTTGCTCCTGAGACAGTAGCTGTTTCAATGCCTAAAAAGCGTAATATGGTGGATGGCAAGGTTGAGCTTAATGTTGCACATATCCAGATTACAGATCATCTTGCCCTTGGTGCATTAAAACACCGCATAGAGACAGGTCAGGTTATCCCCAAGTTCTTTGAACTCAAGACCCAGCGTAAACCAGGCTGGAATCCCATACAGGAAGGGCTTGAGACAGGTGAACTTGACTGTGCCTTTGTTCTTGCACCTATTGCAATGGATCTGTTTGCATACGATTCACCCATACAACTTGTTCTTCTTGCACATAAAAATGGCAGTACTTTTGTCCGAAGCCGGAACTATGACCCCCGTTTTGATTCATTGCAGAGCTTCTATAAATATAAAGTGGTTGATATTCCGCACAAGATGTCCATTCACCACATGCTTGCACACCAGTTTTTAAAAGAGCTTGGACTAAAACCAGGTGTTCCGGGCAAAAAGGCAATCAATGTGAGATTCGAGGTTGTTCCTCCAATTAAAATGCCTGGTATTATGAAAGAGAATGAGGATGTTGCGGGTTTTATGGTTGCAGAACCGATTGCCACAAAAGCTATTGCAACTGAAATTGGTAACCTTGAGTTTATATCTGCCTCAAGGTGGGATAAACATCCATGCTGTATTGTTGCAATGCAAAAAGACTTTATTGACAAACACCCTGATGCAGTGCAGGAATTTGTGGCTCTGCTGATTGAAACGGGACAGTATGTTGAGCAGGACAAGATAAGGTCTGCTGAGATTGCTGTAAAATTTCTTGATCCAGACGGAGAGCTTGGGCTGAATACCAAGGTACTTGAAAAGGTATTTGCCCAGCCTTTAGCCATAAGAATGGACGATCTTTATCCTGTTATTGATGACTTTGATGTGATACAAAAATATATGCACGATGTCATGGAAATTGGAAGATTGATTGATCTTGAAAAATTTATCAACACATCATTTGCAGATAAAATTTTTAAATAAATAATAAGATTTACTCAATAGTATATAAGACTTACGTAATTGTTTAAACCATATAACGCAAAGGCTTTAAATGGTTACCATGAGGGGTGAAGATTGAAAGTCACAGATCCGGATGTCATAAAAGCTGGAGAAAAGGATTTGATTGAATCCATTAAGGATGATCTTGACTGGAATGTTATTAAAGAGGTTTTTCTCCAGAAAATAAAATCATCTTCTTTTGATATTAGAGATGCCTCTTTATCCTTTGATGTCAGTGGTGGAGAGATTGTTGTGCATGAGGGAGCTATTGCATTCAGGGTAGATTTTCAATTGAGAACAGAAACAGCGATCATGTTTGACAGAAAGGGAAACTATATTCCAGGCAGAGATCATGTTGAATATAATCAAATTGACCAAATAGTTGATGACGGGGAACTTCTTGATGGGATTGCCTCAATGGAAGCTGATGATATCCTTCGAGATTTGGCAGATAAACAGGATGCTCAAGAGATTGACTCGATTGTAAATTCAAATGCAATGAATCACTCTGATGGTATTAAGGATATTCTTAAAGAGAGCAGAGATTTCTGGGGAAAACAGGAAAAATAATTATATATTTAATGTAAATAGAGGGTGACTACGGTGGAAAAAAAAGCGGGAACAGATATCGGGGAAAAACTTGGGAATGTTAAATCCCAGGAGGAGATAGATGATATTTTAAGACGATATATGGATGATGATCAATATTCTAAAATGGAATCCATCACCAATATTGATGTCAAACGTAAAATTGCCAATGCAATTGCTATATGTCAACCAGGCTCTGTTTTTATAAACCGGGGGTGCGAAGAAGACAGGCAGTTTATCCGTGAGCTTGCTCTCAAAAAAAGTGAAGAGTCTCCTCTTGCAATGGAAAGTCATACAATTCACTTTGATCTGAGTCAGGAGCAGGGAAGAATTGTTGACAGAACCTTTTATATTGTGGATGACTTTGAAGATGTCAGCTCTCTTGCCAAAAGGATGAACCGTGCGACTGCTCTTAAGGAGGTTGGAGAGAACCTTACCGGAATCATGCAAGGCAAGGTCATGATTGTTGGATTTTACATGAGAGGACCTGTTGGAGCAAAAGCTGCAAATCCTGCAATTGAGATCACAAGCTCTGCCTATGTTGCCCACAGTGCCGAAATCCTTTACCGCAATGCCTATGCTGCCTTTAACAGCGAAGTTGCAAGAGCCGGACACTTCTTCACCAATATCCACAGTGAAGGACTTAACAGACCAGAAGATCTACCAAATGCTCGGGTATTGATGGACAGACACTACAGGACCACATACAGTTTTAAATGCACCTATGCTGGCAACACGCTTTTGCTGAAAAAAGGAAATCACAGGTTTGCAGTTGATATGGCGGTCTATGAAAAATGCGGGCAGGAAGTTGCAGAGCACATGTTTATTACAGGCATCAATGGACCTGCCGGCAGCGGCAGAATCACATGGTGTGCAGGTGCAGCTCCAAGCGGATGTGGCAAAACAACCACAGCAATGGCTGGCAATCACTTTGTTGGAGATGACCTTGCCCAAATGTGGATTGCAGCAGATGGCTCAATAAGGGCAATCAATCCTGAGTGTGGCATTTTTGGTATTGTTGAGGATGTGAATTGGGAAGGCGATCCCATGCTCATGGAAAATCTAAGAAAACCTGGTGTTGAAGTTATCTGGTCAAATGTGCTTGTAGATGACCAACGTGTCCCTCATTGGGTAGGCAATGGCGAAGAGCCGCCTGAAAGCGGGATCAACTTTCAGGGCAAATGGCATAAAGGTATGGTTGATGCAAATGGCAAACCAGTTCCAATGTCTCATCCCAACTCACGATGCACCATATCATCATCTGTTCTTGGCAACTACTCTCCAGAAGCTGAGAACCCGGATGGTGTTGAGGCAAGAATTTTTACCTACAGCGGCAGAGACAGCGACACCATGCCTCCTGTGTGGGTTGCCAAAAACTCAGAACAGGGTGTAGTGCTTGGTGCATGTATTGTATCGGCAGCAACTGCAACTGAAGTTGGAGCAAGCGGTGTAAAAAGGGCACCATGGGCAAATGCCCCCTTTATACCTGGTGCTCTTGGCGATTATATGGATACACAGTTCAAATTTTTTGGAAACGCATCAATTGCAGCCGATAAAAAACCTGTGATGGCCGGACTTAACTATTTTCTGACACTCAGGGCGAGGGGAGGCGACTCTAACAAACTTCTTGGTGAAAAGCGGGATGTAAAAGTGTGGCTTGCATGGCTTGAACGATATACACATAATGAAGTCAGATACATTGCAACACCAATTGGAAATATTCCAATGTATGATGACCTAAAAGAACTTTTCAACCAGATTATTGGCAAGGATTACACTGTTGAACTTTATGAAAAGCAGTTTTCCCTTTATGTTGACAACATTGTAAACCGGTTAGACCTTCAGATTGAGGCATATTCAAAGGAAAAAGGGATACCTTCAACCCTCTTTAGTGTGCTAAATTCGGAAAAATCTGAGTTGCTCTCATTAAAGGAAAAAGCAGGTGCAATAATCTCGCCATCTGTTATTTTAAGATACAAATAATTTTTTTATTACTTAACAATATGCTGCCTTTGAGAGTGGTAGTTGACTAAACAATTAAATTTATTAAATAATTCAGGTGGATAAAAATGATAAGAATCGAAACAAGCATGGGTGAAATCTGTTTAGAGCTTGATGCAGCAAAGGCTCCAAAAACTGTTGAAAACTTTATATCTTATGTGAACGATGGACATTATGATGGCACTATCTTTCACAGGGTCATAAATGGATTTATGATTCAGGGTGGTGGAATGACCGCTGATATGAAGGAGAAACCGACCCGTGAGCCTGTTCCAAATGAGGCGGACAATGGTCTTACCAATGATGCTTACACAGTAGCAATGGCAAGAACCATGGATCCTCACAGTGCCACTGCCCAGTTTTTCATTAATGTGAAGAAAAACGATTTTCTCAATTTTTCTTCAAAGAGTCCTCAAGGATGGGGCTATACAGTTTTTGGTAAAGTTACCAAAGGGCAAGGGGTTATAAATAAAATTAAACAGGTTGCAACTGGCAACAAGGCTGGCCATGATGATGTCCCCAAAGAGCCTGTGACAATCATCAAGGCAGAGGTTGTAGAGGGATAATTAACAGAATCTAAACATTAAAGAATGGGCAGCACACACACCTATCCCTGTCTGCCCATTCGTTTATCTACAGCATAATAACTGGTTTAGCACTCCAGAAGATAATATTATGGAAAACTTTGCGGTCACAATAACATTTCTTTTTATCGGAATTGCTTTAAAACATATTCCCGATTTTTCTGTTGAGACCGGAAAAATATTGAACCTCTTTGTGATATACATATCTCTGCCATCATTGGTTCTTCTTAAAATACCTGTATTGGACTTTTCTTCAGAGCTGCTTGTACCAGGATTGATGCCATGGGTGATGCTTGTTTTCTCCGCTACAGTAATACTTTTACTCTCTTTACTTTTGAGTTGGGATCGCAAGACTACAGGATGTCTGCTTCTTGTAATTCCTTTAGGTAACACCTCTTTTCTTGGTGTCCCTATGGTCAAGGCATTTTTTGGTGAGCAGGCTGTCCCTTACGCGCTCTTATATGATCAACTTGGCTCATTTTTGGCCCTTGCAACATACGGTTCTTTGATAATAGCATTTTATGGAACAGGTGAGGGGCGACCTTCATTCAGGCTAATCTGCAAAAAGGTGGCTTCATTTCCTCCATTTATAGCATTAATAATGGCTTTAGCTCTTAAATCTATATCCTATCCGCCACCTGTTATCAACATCCTGACGACACTCTCATCAACACTTGTGCCAGTTGTAATGATTGCGGTCGGTTTTCAGTTGACACTCCGACTGGATAGGAGTCTGATATTTCAGATATCTATCGGGCTTTTTATAAAACTTGTTGCTGCACCATTGATGGCTCTGTTTTTATGCAGAATACTGGGGCTTGAGGGGGAGGTTGTGCAAGTAGCAATTTTTGAGGCTGGTATGCCCCCAATGGTTTCAGCAGGGGCACTGGCAATACTTGCCAATCTATCCCCTGCTCTGACAGCAGCACTGGTTGGTATAGGAATTGTTTTTAGCTTTGTCACTTTGCCAATTCTCCATCAACTGCTTGTTTTATGAGGAGATTAGTCGTAGGCAGAACCCCTGTTCTTTTGTCAAAAAGAGATCTAATCTCTCTCCAACCATCTCCTCAACTCTGTATCCAGTCATTAATATCACACTTTAAACCTTATATTTAGAATATCCCCATCTTCAACAATGTAATCCTTGCCCTGAACATACATCTTTCCAGCTTTTTTGAGTTCTGCTTCAGAGCCATAGGCAATAAGTTCATCATATTTGATAACCTCTGCCCTGATAAAACCACGTTGAAGATCAGAGTGGATAACCCCTGCGGCAACAGGAGCAGGAGAGCCTCTTCTTACCAGCCACTGACGAACTTCATCTGTCCCGACAGTCAGAAAGGATATAAGTCCAAGGGCGTTCAGGCAAAGACGGGTCAGAACCTCCAAAGCTGACTCCTGAATACCAAGATCATGAAGAAATTCCGCTTTTTCCTCGTCACTTTCAAGCAGGGTAATTTCAGCTTCCACCTTTGCAGATACCAGCATCACGTTCATCTTGTCTGATTCACACATAACCTTAAATTTTTCAAGAAGCGGATGGCTGTAGTCATTTTTTTTATCAGGAGTCATGCTCATGCTCTCTCTATCAAAGCTCTCGCTTTTTGGAGCATTTAGATCGTTTTGTGCTGATATATTTATATCATCTTCTGCCACATTGAGGGCGATAATCATCTCTTTTCGGGTGATAAACGGGTAACTTCTGATCAGACGCTCCTCTTCCGGCACAAGCTCAAGAAGACGCAAAGGCTTCTCCTGCTCAAGGTGCTCAAGCATTTTTTTCATCAGAACAAGCTCTTTTTGCTGCTCCTCATCTTTCTTCTTTTTAATTAGCTGCTCAATTCTCTCTATCCGTTTTTCGACAAATATCTGATCGTGCATAATAAGTTCAGCATTGACCATTGAGGCATCTCTCAATGGATCAACCGATCCGTCAGCGTGGTATATGGCATCATCCTCAAAAGCTCTAACAACATGGCAAACTGCATCCATATCCGCAATGTCCCTGAAAATATCACCTTTGGAGATATTCTCCTGCTCCATTTTAGGCAACAGCACAAGATCGACTCTTGCTCTCACCTCTTTTTTAGGGGAGTACATAGCGACCATCTTGTCAAACCTTGCATCAAGAATATCTGCTGTGCCAGGTAGAGGTTTTGGAGTACCACTTTGCTCTTTTACCTCACTTCCGGTCAATATCTGAAACAGGGTCTTTTTTCCTGTCTGGGGCAAACCTATTATTCCAACTTTCATTTTTGATATTCCTATTTCTACGTTATTATTACACTGGATTCTTGATTTAGCTTTCACGGAAGATGACAGCCGTAGTCGAAAGTATCCTGCACCAACCAACCTTGGCATAATACAACATTTTGCACTTAACCTTATCAAGTCTGACAAAACAAAAAAGGCGGTGTTAAAGGCAGGGATAAAAGGGCGGGATGAGATGACAAATATCTCTCACAACTTCTCGGAATATAAAATTTCATGCGATTGCCCTCTGGACTCACTCCTGAATCTGCTTTCGCCTCATCTGAATATAGCCATTTTTTATGGCAACATAAGGGTCTAAGGCAGCACTCTTAAGTGCTTCATAATCTCCTATCCTGAAAGAGAGGCCATTTATCTGAGTCAGGGCATTTACTCCGGCAGCAAGATCAGCAGATTCAATATAGCTTGTAGGTGAAAGAAAAAAATCTCCGACTCTTCCAACTGTATCCCGAAGTGTTGATGGGCCTATTAACGGAAGGACAAGATAAAAGCCCTCCTTTGCAGAATATCGCCCAAATGTCTGACCCAAATCTTCATTGTAAGTTTGAATTCCAAAAAGATACTGTGCCGGTGTTGCAAATCCCAAGCCTCCCCCAACTGTATTGATCACAAAACTTTGTACTTCGGAAACAGCCTGCTTTCCTTTGATCTGCAGGATATTGTTGACAAACCTTAGAGGAAAAAGAACGTTATGGAAAAAGTTTTTCAGACCACTTCTAAGTGGACTTGGTATTATGAATTTATATCCTTGTCCAACGGGTTTTAACAGCCAGAAATAGAGTTTGTCATTAAAAGAGAACATTGCATAATT
>CAXNND010000074.1:0-7492 GCA_964203105.1 Desulfamplus sp. | reverse complement strand
ATAACTGAATCTGAATTTAAAAATGGAAATTCATATAATATGAACATGGGCAGCAACGGTTCGATTGGTCTTGGGTTTAAATTGTTGGGCTGTAAATATAAATTAAATGGCTATCTTTTTAACCGTCAGATTTTACAGCTCGTTTTACTTTTATCATTAGCACTTTCAGGAATAACTGCTTCGGGCTGCTCTACCCTTAAGGCAGTTGACAGGAGTCACTCTGTTAAACAGAACCTTGAATCAGGTGAAAGGGCATTTATGAGCGAAAACTATCAATTGGCAGAATCATTTTTTCGTCAGGCACTAAACGACAGTAAAAATCCATGGGATAAAAACAGGGCAGTTTACAATCTTGCCTGTACAAAATTGATAAGTGCACAAAATGACGATCAATTGGTTGAGGCAATGGAGATACTTATGCAATGGAAGCCTTCTAAAAACATTCCCATGTATTATGAAAATCCTCAGCTTATGATAAAGATGATCGTTCAAAACAATGCCATTATGAAGGATAGAGACGCTTATGATTTCAAAGAGTTCAATGTACTCAATGACATGCATGACATTCAGGAGATTGACTCTATTGTAAAAGAGACAAATCTGGTGAATACACGGCTTGACCACCTGTTAAGGGAGCAGGATGGAAAGATTAAAACCCTTAACAGCATTGTAAAAAAACAGAATGAAAAAATAAAGTTGCTCAATGCCATTTTCAAAAAAGAGTCTAAATCAAAAGAGGAGATAGAAGCCAAAAAAAGAGAGATGGAGAGCACTATAAAGACACTAAGGCATCAAATATCTGAACTTGAGCGTATTGATCACAAACTTCAGAACAAAAGAAAAACAGAATGAACATAGTCAAATCCAAATTGACGGGAACAAACACTTACCAATCGAAGGAGAATCCAGTGGGCAAAAGGAAAATCTGATGAAAGAGGTTTCCAGAATATTGATCGTTGATGATGATTCCAATATTCTTGAAGTTCTTGATGCAAGGTTGACCGCATCAGGGTTTCATGTTTTAAAAGCTGGCGATGCACAGACTGCCATGGAGATATTGAAGGGTAAATCTGTTGATCTGCTTATTTCAGATATGAAGATGCCGGTCACAAGCGGAATGGACCTGTTTATAGATATACAGAAGACTCTTCCTGAACTTCCGGTTATATTTCTGACAGCCTACGGCACCATACCTGATGCTGTTGATGCCATCAAGCAAGGGGCTGTTGACTACATCTCAAAACCATTTGATGGCAAGGAGCTTATAAATAAAATCCGTAAAGTGCTTGGGGCTAATAGTCGGAAATCAGCCCCAGCCACACAAAAATCTGAAACTCAAAATATCAATTCAGTTGAAATCAACACTGCTAACATGGCTTCTGATGCTGTCATATCTGCTTCAAATAATTCAGGCACAAGTAGTGGTGAGACAAATTTATGCAAAATAACTCCACATGAGACCCTGATATTTGAAGATGAGTTCTACTGGGGTAAAACCCCTGCCATGCAGGAGCTATACAGCATGATAAGAAAGGTTGCAGCCACCAATGTCAATGTGATGATTCGTGGTGAGAGCGGTGTTGGAAAAGAGTGGATTGCAAGAGCCATTTATCGTAACAGTTCAAGACGAGATCAGCCTTATGTGGTTGTTGACTGCGGCTCGACTCCTTCCGGTATTTTAGAAAGCGAGCTGTTTGGTCATCTGAAAGGATCTTTTACCAATGCTGTTAAGGACAAACAGGGACTTATTGAAACAGCAGACAAGGGGACTCTTTTTTTAGATGAAATCGGCAATATTTCACATGAGATGCAGTGCAGGCTATTACGATTTCTTGAGGACAAAAGTATCCGACAGGTGGGTTCTGTCCATGAAAAAATTATTGATTGCAGAATCATATCTGCTACCAATGCTGATTTAAGTGCTGATATAGAAGCTGGCACTTTTCGCCAGGATCTATATTACCGACTCAAGGTTGTAACTCTTAATATCCCTCCTCTCAGGGATAGAAGAGAGGAAATTGCCGATTTTGCAAAGTTTTTTGTCGATAGATACACAAAAGAGCATACTCTTCCTAAAGTAAACTTTGCTGATGACACCATTAAACTGATGCTCTCCCATGACTGGCCTGGTAATATCAGGGAGTTGAGGAATGCTCTTGAGGCTGGAATTGTACTTTGTAAAAATAACATCATGCAGCCTTGGGACCTGCAGTTGGGTAATAACGAAAAATCAAGACAAAATGGTAAATCTGCTATGCAATCCTCTTCTGAAAGTAGTCTATATACTGACAAGGGTTATGTTAATAGAGATGGATCTGAATTGCCTGAAACAGGTTTTTCTATTGAAGAGAGCGAAAAACAGACAATAATCAGAGCATTGAAAGAGTCAAAGGGTGTTCAGACAAAGGCGGCAGAGCTTTTGGATATCAGCAGGCGGGCTATTAACTATAAAATCAAGAAATATGATATAAAACCAAATGATTATAAATAATTCAATACTGGGTATTACAAAGGAGTTAAGAGATGAAAATTTTAGCATTAACAGGCAGTCCACGAAAAGGTGGCAACACAGAAACACTTGTAAAAGCAATTATTGCAGGAGCAGAGAGTAAAGGGGCTACTGTTAATTATTATGATTTAAGCCAGTTGAACATATCAGGCTGCAAAGCGTGCATGTATTGCAAAAGTAATGATGGCTGTGCAGTAAAAGATGATATGTTGCCGCTTCTTGAGCAGATTCTGACCGCTGATGCGGTTATCCTTGGCTCGCCTGTCTATATGTGGCAGATGTCAGCACAGACTAAGCTCTTTGTTGATCGTCTGTATGCCCTTTTGAATCCTGACTATACAATGAAATTTAAGCCTGGACTTCCATTGGTGCTTGCATACACTCAGGGACAACCGGATATAAACAAATTTGCAGGATATTTCGATGCTACTGCAAAGATGTTTGAATTCCTTAAATTCAAGGTTGTAAACACGCTTGTCTCTGGCGGATGCCGTGATAAAAAAGATGCTGAGAAAAATCAGGAAGTAATGTCAAAAGCAAAAGAGGTTGGCGAGTATCTGACAACGCTTAAACGTTAACTTTTAACGGCAATATATGGATAACAGCAGCTTTTAGCCATTACTTATGGTTAAAAGCTGTTTTATCTTTTCTATCCGCATTTTATTAAAAAAGCCAGATGGTATGATATCGTGAAAAACAACAGCTATAATTTAAACAAAGATGTATTAACCATAAAAACCGCCTTTGGTCACTACTCATTTAAAATAGAGGATAGAGATTTGCTTGACGATACAGAACGTATTGTCAGGCTTATGATAAGCGAGATGGACAATGTTGACACAAAGCTCCACTCACGCAAAGAAAATTCAGGGCAATATGCCAGACTGCTTCTCACAAATCTCAACCTTTGCGAGAAATATGTAAGGCTTGAAGATAGATACAGAAGTCTTGCTGAAAAACTTGAAAATATAAATAGAAAACTTGAGTCTGCAACTATTTTATCAACAGTAGAAGAAGCAAGAGAAGGAGAGGAAGTAGCACAAACGACATCTCAATCTCTTGATATACCTGAACCTACTTATATCCTTGAACCTTCTGCATCTGATTGTTTGAAAGAGAATCTTATATCTATTGCAGATGAGAACGAGTCAGATGAGATGAAACCAGCAGAACAACCTGTTGAAACTCCATCCATTATTTCTGACTCTCTGCCAATTGACCACCCATCGCCTCTTGTTGTCCAGACAGTTACTGTGGAACCAGAACCAATCCTCGCCGAACAGAGCGAATCATTTTTAACACCTATTGCACTGTTATCAGAATCTGCAGAACTGCCAGTTGAAACGCTACAGGAGGTAAACCAGGAGAGTGACCTATGCAATAGTGATGAAGCTGCGCCCTTGAAGCATACAGCTAAAAGATCAGGTATTGCCAGTTGGAAGTTAAAGCACTCATATCTTGCGTTGAAGCGTAAAGCCATGGAGAGAGTTATGCAGAGCAGGATATATAAAGCAAACTCTGAGAATTTAGTGGAGGAACAATTTGCACCGCCTCTCTCTTTGCCGGCAATACAGGTTGAGATGACAACTCCAGTATCCTCTGAACTGCAAACATCGACTCAATTAGAAGCACAGATGACAGTGAAGCAGGCTGCACCAACCTACATAATCACAACTCCAGCAAACAGCCATCAGCATATCAACAAGCCCAATATCATTAAACCAAAGCTCTATCGAAGAGGAGAATTTGAGTTGCCCAGCCTCTCTTTTCTTAAAAATACAAGTAAAAAGACAGAGGTGGATCACCACAGTATCAGAAGAGATGCAGAGCTTCTTGAGAAAAAACTTGGATATTTCGGAATCAAGGGCGAAGTTATGGGGGTATCTCCTGGACCTGTTATAACCACCTTTGAATACAGGCCTGAACCTGGCATTAAAATCAGCAAAATCGTCAATCTTGCAGATGATCTTGCCCTTGCCTTAAGTGCTTTTAGTATCAGAATTGTAGCACCAATTCCTGGCAAGGATGTTATGGGCATTGAGATTCCAAATATCAAGAAGAGCTTGGTGCCATTTATTGACATTGTCAGCTCTGATGACTTTATCAACAGCAGATCAAAGGTGCCTATCTGTCTTGGCAAGGATATTGTTGGAAATCCTGTGGTTGTGGAACTTGACAAGATGCCACATCTTCTTATTGCAGGTGCAACCGGTACTGGCAAGAGCGTTGGATTGAATGCCATGATCACAAGTATCCTCTATAAATCAACACCTGAAGAGGTTAGATTTCTCATGGTTGATCCAAAGCGGATTGAACTATCGTTTTATAACGATATTCCGCATCTTCTCACGCCTGTCATAACTGACATGAAAAAAGCTACAATTGCCCTTCAGTGGATGGTAAGAGAGATGGATCGCCGTTATACGCTTCTTGCAAAATCCCAAGTCAGACATATTGAGCAGTACAACCAGAAAATCAAAAGTCAAAAAATTACCAGCATGAAGAATGAGAGTGGAAATATCTCTGATCTGTCACTATCCGGCGATATTACCAGATTGGCTGGTGGTGATAATACCGGAGATTTTGAAGAGCCTGAACAGCTCCCATACATTGTGGTAATCATTGATGAGCTTGCAGATCTGATGATGACTGCATCAAGAGACATTGAATTTTCACTCACCCGACTTGCCCAGATGGCAAGGGCTGCTGGAATTCATCTTATTCTTGCAACACAAAGACCCTCTGTTGATGTTCTGACCGGCATCATCAAGGCAAACTTTCCAACCAGAATCTCATTTCAGGTATCTTCAAAAACCGATTCAAGAACCATTATTGATGCCAATGGTGCGGAAACACTTCTTGGCAATGGCGATATGCTCTTTGTTCCTCCTGGTACTGCAAGGCTTACGCGAGTTCATGGCACATATCTTTCAGAGAATGAACTTATGGAGATAACCTCATTTTTGAAGGCTCAGGGTAAACCTGAATATGTTCTCGATGTGATCACAGAGACAGACGAAGAGCCTCCTCAGGAGAGTATGGATGATGACTATGACGACAAATATAACGAAGCCTTGGATTTTGTGGTTGCAACAAAACAGGCTTCTATCTCAGGAATACAGCGGGCACTCAGGGTGGGATATAACAGGGCAGCCCGAATAATTGATATCATGGAAAAAAGAGGAATTGTTGGACCATCGGATGGTGTAAAACCCAGAAGGGTAATTGTTGAAAATATTGAATATTGAGAATCTCAGGTTCTACTTCTTCTCTATCGCAGCTTTTGAAGTATCTATTCTGGAAGAAACCACAGGAGAAAAGATGTATAGCAACATCAGGAAAAAGACCAAATATCCAAACCATGGTGTGAATACAAAAACTATCAAAAGGGTCAATGTTATCCATGTAAACCATGGATTTCTGTCCATAAATCTTCCCATGTGAAGATATTTTACCGGATAAAAGTTCATCAGAACAGATGTGAGGATAAACAATCCAAAGTTGAAAAGTCCAACCAGTCTGCACCAATCCTGATCTGCTGTTGCGATGTGGGTGATAATTACAAGGGGAGATGTGACAAAAAGAGCTGCGGCAGGTGTTGGTAACCCCTTGAACAATCCGGGAATGGGGTTTTTATCCAAGGTAAAATAGAGAAGTCGTAGAAAGCCTGCCAGTGCGTATATTATTGCGACAACTCCTATGGGAAGTGACCTGATATCAGCATTTGGATGGTTTGCAAGAACTATATAAAATATCCATGCCGGTGCAATACAGAAACTTATCCCATCAGCAATATCATCCATAATGCCGCCAAATGTGATATGACCTTTAGTGACACCTGGCAGAGGTTCTGTCAAACCAAGTTTTCTCGCCATTGCCCCGTCTAACTTGTCAAAAACAGCAGCACCGATAAGTAAAAGATATGATTCTGTCATTTTCCCCTGATATGAAAAAAATACTGCCAACAAGCCCATAATGGCATTCAGGGCGGTTAATGTATTTGGAAAAACAGATAAAATCCTGCGTCTTAACAGATTATCGTCAAGACATATCTCATCTAAACAGTATCTACCGTATTTCCGGCAGTAGCCAGCAATTGAACCAAAATTGATTATCAAAAAGAGTATCTCGATGATAAAGAGGTTGCGGAGAGGAAGGTTTCCCAATTTTGTGATAATGGTATAAATAACTGAACTCTCCACTCCTGCAAGCGGGACATAAAATGCGTGAACATAGAGCAGAAGTCCAAGTGGTGCTGCAACAATCGTACGAAGGCGGGTCAACTCACGAAGTTCAGGCTCCTGTCCATACCGTAAGGCAAATCCTCGCATGAAATGGGCAAAATTGTTCCTTACCAGCACTGTCACGCAGATAAGCAGAACAAAAATAGCATGTAAAAGCTCTAAACGGCTGTGGGCAGGGGCAATAAAAACCAGTCGCCACATCATCCCGACTGCAACCAGAGGGAAAACAATCGAATAGACAACCCTGTCCATAATAAGGTCAGCAAGCTCTGGAAAGGTGGGATTGGGGCTGAAACGTTCAGAGAACCATCCATCAACAAGATCAAAAACCATTGATGTAAAGAGCAACAGAGTTCCGGTAATATAGATGGCTGAGTTGCTGGTAAGCATAACACCCATAGCACAAATCATTCCCGCAAAAACCAGAAGGGGACGTCCATAAACCAGCACTGGAGTCATTTTTCTTAAAACGATCTGTTTTGTTGCCATTTCAACTCTTTCTGACATTGTATCTCCTTAACCACTTTATGTTCCCTTGCTTGATAACATCAAGTTTACTATCATTAAAATACCAATACACCATGTTTTGCAGTATGTCTATCAACAAGGTTTATTCTGTTAACCTAACTTATTTATACCAACTGTCTTTCGTACTTTTTCCAAAAATGGCACTGAATACTCTCTTGCCTTTGCTGCACCCTGTTTTAGAATGGAATCCAGATCTTCGGGAGCTTTAATT
>CAXNND010000073.1:0-7618 GCA_964203105.1 Desulfamplus sp. | reverse complement strand
AAGCCATTCTTGCAAATATGACGAAGAGTCATGTAAACAGTCCACCTACACCTGCTGAACTTCAGAAAATATACAGAAACATCGCTTCTAACAGTGAAATCAGGGAAAATCTCGAACGAATATCTGACGCAGGTTCAATTGTTAAATATTACAGCGTTGATATTAGGAATATGGCAGAACTAAGTGCAATTTTGGCAGATGTCAGAGATAGTTTTGGTAAAATCAGCGGGATCATTCATGGTGCAGGTATTTTAGAAGACAAACTCATCGTTGACAAGACAGAATCACAGTTTTCAGCCGTGTTTGAAACCAAAGTCAGTGGCATGGAAAATCTTTTAAATACAACCCTTCATAATCCAAATATCCATGATGAGCTTAAGTTTGTGGTCTTTTTTTCATCAGTTGCAGCAAGATCAGGAAATGCAGGGCAAGTTGATTATGCAATGGCAAACGAGGTGCTTAATAAAACCGCCCAATATTATACAAAATTACGAAATGGCAAAAACAGCGTTGATAATCTATATGACAGTAATGGTTACGATGATAAAAGTAGCACCGATAATAATATTGGTAAGTGCAAATTTCTGTCGATAAACTGGGGACCATGGGAAGGTGGAATGGTATCGCCATCTCTTAAAAATGCCTTTATCAAGCGTGGAATTGATCTGATTCCATTAAAACAAGGGGCAGAAAGTTTTGTTGATGAACTTTGCCAGTGCCTGTCTGAAACTGAACCTTATGAGGTTGAGGTTGTTATTGGGGCATCTCTTTTTAAAGAGATTAAGCCTGACCATGATTTAAACACATCTGATTCAAAGACTATTGATCTTAAAACCGATATGAAAAAAACTGATATAACAATCAGGCAAGCCCTTCCTGTACTGTTTAGCAGAGAAAAGATTCTTGCATTTGCAGTTGGCAATCCATCAGAAGCATTTGGTGAAAAATACAGTGAATTTGACACACAACGTGAAATTGCAAGACTTCCTGGACCGCCATATTTTTTCATGGACAGGGTAATAAAGGCAGATGCAAAGCCCTGGGAGATGGTGCCAAGCGACTGGATAGAGGCTCAGTTTGATATGCCTTGTGATGGTTGGTATTTTAGGGCTGGTCATACAGATTATCTGCCGTTCTGCATTTTGCTTGAAATTGCCCTCCAACCTTGTGGATGGCTTGCGGCATACACTGGCTCTGCCTTAAAAAGCAAGGATAGGCTATTTTTCAGAAATCTTGGTGGAGAAGCCCAAATTTTCAAGCCTGTAAAAAGATTCAAATCCGAACACATCTTTATCACTCTCACCATGCGTTCTAAAATGACATCTGTATCTCATGCAGGAGGTATGATTATCCAGAATTTTGATATGGAGGTTCTAAGTGGTAATGACTACATCTATAAGGGAAAAACAAATTTTGGATTTTTTACGGCTCAGTCTTTTGCAAATCAGGCTGGAATAAAGAAATCTACTCTCCATTATACGCCAGAAGAGGAATATACATTTACAGTATCCGATCCATACGTTGGGTCAGATACAGGAATATACCCATTAGACATCAAGGCTCATAAGCCTTTAACACCGGAAGATGTTATTGAAGATACCGACCTTAATATCACTGATGGTATGCCAGCAAAGGCTCTTTGCATGGTTGACACAATTGATCTGCTTTTACCTGATGGCGGAAAATATGGGAAAGGTTTTATAAAAGGCAGTAAAAAGGTCAATCCTGACGAGTGGTTTTTTAAAGCCCATTTTTATCAGGATCCCGTATGTCCTGGATCGCTTGGTGTGGAATCGTTTTTGCAGATTATCAGATTTTATGCACTCAAACTCTGGAAGTATAATCCATCAACGCATGATTTGGTATTGTCACCACACACCCACAAGTGGATTTATAGAGGTCAGATTGTCCCTTCATGCGGTAAAATCGAAGTCTGTGCACATATAAAAGATACTGTTACTTATACAAAAGATAAACATAATGGTTGTACAACTAAAGATTATGATAATTCCAATCCAGTAAATGGAGATAAAAACGGTAAAATAACCGCTGATGGTCTTCTCTATGTTGATGGTCTGTGCATCTATCAGATGGAAGATTTCACTATGGAGCTGGTTAAAAAGTAAGTTTATACTTAAGTACAAACTTTGACATTTTGTACACTGGCAAAATTTGCGGGCAGCATGTCGTCATTCAGTGCTGACAGTTCTCAGACCACAACTTATTAAAGGTCAATATGCACACCTCATAGCTGAACCCTCTGTTTCTAAGATAATTCATAACCTTTTTTTTAAGTCGCTCATCATCATAGCCATGCCACAGTTTCAGCTTATGCTGAACAGCGGAGAGGGCAGACGCATGTTCATCAATATCCATGACGCAGGAGTCTATAATTTCTGCGTCAATTCCCTTTTTTCTCAATTCAAATGCAAGGGCAAATTTTGATTTTGGCCGAAATCGCTCCCTTTGCTCAACAAACATGGATGCAAATTCAGGGTCATTAAGGAGATTATCATTTTCAAGTTTTGCAATGGTATTTTGGATAACCTGCTCATCAAACCCTTTTTTTTCAAGATAGAGCCTGATCTCATGCACACTTCTTGCCCGTGATGCCAAATATCTGATGCACGATTGATAGGCTTTAGAAATCTCTTTTGTGCTCATTACTTATGGACTCCATCTGTTGAGTTGTTCTATTTATCCATCTGTTTTGTTTTTGTGAAAAAACGAGATTCTGTATATTTTTTCATAGTAAAATCTCTTTATATTAATTTTATCCCATAACATAGATGCCTGTGCAATGAAAATATCAATATTTGACTTGACAAAAATATAGGCAAAGAGTTGTATTCTCTTTATTTAACAACTTATTGTAATTAACTTAACCAACAGGAATTATAGATAGTTTATGGATATTTTTTTGAATGAAAAGCATAAAATTGTAAGACAGTCGGTGAGAGACTTTGCACAACGTGAGATTGTTCCAATTGCAAAAGAGATTGATGAGGAGCAACGATTCCCTTGGGAAGTTGTGGATAAAATGGCAGCTCTTGGATATTTTGGCATTCAGGCTCCAAAAGAGCTTGGCGGGGCAGGTATGGATACGGTGAGCTATATCATTATTATCGAGGAGCTATCTAAGGCATCCGCCTCTTTAGGATTGTGTGTCTCTGTTCACAACAGCGTTGCTCTCTATCCCATTCTAACATTTGGTAACAAGTTGCAGCACCAGAAATTTGTCCCGGACCTTGCTACAGGCAGGAAAATCGGGGCATTCTGTCTGACAGAACCAAATGCCGGATCAGATGCCTCTGCAATTGAAGCAACTGCGATCAAATATGTTAATAACAAGAGTTTCAATGATAATGAAAATGTTGATTTAAATCATATTGGCAAAGATGATTTAAATTCAAATGATGAACACTATATTGTCAATGCAAACAAGGCATTTGTAACCAATGGCGGAGTTGCTCAAATCTGCCTGATCTTTGTCAGAACTGACCCTTCAGCAGGGGCAAAGGGTATCAGCGTCATTATTGCTGAAAAAGGGACTCCAGGATTTATGGTTGGAGAGAGTGAAAACCTTTCTGGTATGCGTGCAAATCCTGTATGTTCGATTCGGCTAAGTGAGTGCAGAATTCATAAAGATAATCTTCTTGCAAAAGAGGGTCAGGGGCTTAAAATCGGACTGGCAGCTCTGGATACAGGACGTATTGGAATTGCAGCCCAGGCTGTTGGCATTGCTCAGGGAGCACTTGAAGAGGGGATAAAATATGCAAAGGAGCGGATTCAGTTCAATGTTCCGATTGCAAGACATCAGTCCATACAGAACATGATTGCAGACATGGGAACGCAGGTAGAATCGGCAAGGCTCATGGTCTATCGGGCAGCACTTCTAAAGGATATGGGCAAGCCGTTTTCAAAAGAGGCTGCAATGGCAAAACTCATGGCAAGCGAGACAGCAAGCCGTGTTGCAGATATGGCTGTACAGATTCATGGCGGATATGGCTATTCAAAATCCTATCCTGTCGAACGCTACTACCGTGATGCACGTATCACAAGAATCTATGAGGGAACCAGCGAGGTTCATCGCATGGTGATTGCACGTAGTCTGCTGTCGTAATTACTCAGGTAAATATTCCTGGCTCTAACGGATTTTGTCTCTGGTTGCTCCAAAGAAACAAATAGACCAAAAAAGTTTACTACTATGATTTTCATTAGAACTTCAAATAATAAAAGTAACTTTATTAAACCTGAAGTACGACTGCCACCCTGCCCTGATAATGACACCAATGTCATCTGTATCCATTCACACCTTGATAGGCATAATCATGAAAGGTGTTCCTTCATTATAAAATCGGCGTTGAAGTGCAAACGTAATATAATTATGCAACCATTTAGTTATAAAAGTTTCTTCAGGAAATACCAGCTGTCCTCCAAAAAATACCACATCTGCAAATTTCCCTCTTATTTTTGGGCAAAGCTCAATCACTTCCTTAATAACATCATTTCCTATTGCTGTAAAAGATTCTGCATAATATCCGTGTTTTTGAATATATTCCACGTAACGACAAACATCGCTGTCTGTGTAAGAATGCAATTTGCTGATTTCTTCTGATCCTTTGAATGTTCCTGCATCAACAACCCCAATTTGAACAAAAACATAATTCTTGAATACATTATCAAACATGCGAATTACGTTCATAAGCGTATGCAGTCCGATTCCGTTGAAGCCACTTACTAAAATAACAGCAGTTTTTGCATCAGAATCATACTTGGGCAATTTTTCAGAATCATATTTTAAAAACCTTTTAGCCTTGTATTCTGGCATACCATCAACTTTGCATTCCGTAAATTTTTCGTATTTAAGAAGCCTCATCTCTTCCGAGATAGCAGAAACAAGAGGATCAAGTTTTTTCAGAAGTTCTCCTGTCCTCAAATAATGCTTTTTTATCAAAAGAACAAGGGTTATAAGTGAGCCAGTTACAATAATGGTAATCCATCCACCTTCATGGAATTTGAGCACTACAACCGAACTTAGAATAAACATTGTCAAGATAAAACCGATTCCATTGATGGCAAGACTTCTTTTCCAGTGTTTTGTAGTGCCGCGAACATTCCACCAGTGCCTCATCATTCCAAGTTGAGACAGGACAAATGTGATAAAAACATTGATACTGTAAAGAACAACCAATATACGTACATCGCCGTGCGAGAAGAAAATCGTCAGAAGACCGGCAATACCCATCAGCAAAATACCATTCCGGGTCACAAGGCGATTGCTCAACATTGCAAATTTTGCAGGAAACCATCTGTCCAATGCCATATTGGCAAGCACGCGGGGGCCATCTAAAAATCCGGTCTGCGCCGCTATGAATAACAGGGTTGCTTCAGAAAAGAGCGTTACCCAAACAAAAATATGCCCCATTTGCCCTGACCAGTCTGCTGTCATCTTTTCAAAATAAATGGCATTTAAGGTTTTGCTCATATCAGGTGTAGGTACAACATGGTAGAGAATATAGCCCAGCATGAAACCGATTACGGTAACTGACAGAGAGATTGCCATATAAAGCATTGTTTTTTTAGCAGTCTCTATTTTAGGTTCTCTGAGAATGGGAAGACCATTGCTTACCGCTTCAATACCTGTAAAAGTTCCAGCACCCATGCTGTATGCTTTCATAATCAGTATGAACAAGCCGAGCACGCCCAGTTCGGAAGATGCTGTTTGAAATCCTGTTGCGGTTTCCGACACTAACTGCGGAAAATCCATTCCATGAACAACCAAGGTGTAGATAAACGCAAAAGCATGGGTAAAAATAAAAAGCAGAAATACAGGAACCAGAGGCATGACAGATTCTTTTATTCCTCGCATATTGATAACTATCAGAATAACAACCCCGGTCAGGGCAAATACCAGTTTGTGCCCCAGCCACTCGGAAGGCATGAAGCTGAAAATGGCATCTGTTCCGCTGGATACTGAAAGGCTTATTGTCAAAACATAGTCAACCAGCAAGGCACATCCTGAAAACATTCCTACAGTAGGGTTCAATAGTCTGGAAGCAACAACATATCCGCCTCCGCCTGTTGGAAAAATCTCAATAATCTGGTTATAGCTTGCACTGATAATAAAAATTGTAATTGCACTTGCAATTGCAACAAGCAGTGCCAAACATGGATGAGAAGTTAGCACTCTGAATGCCTCTTCAGGACCGTAACAAGATGATGAAATTCCGTCAGTTCCAAGTCCTATCCATGCAAAAAATGCCATTAGAGAGAGTTTGTGAAAAATGGCAGGATCTTCAGGATCTCTGTCTCCACCAAGTATGAATAATTTTAATTTTTTTAACCATGACATAATTCAGAACTCCCAGCCATTTGATATGACATTAATTCATCTTATAAGATAGTTTGTATCCGGATGGTCTAAAGTCATTTTTATCCGGTTCCCCCCAAATCAATCACACCGTGCCAGTCAAATGATGTTATGCGTTCTATATTAGACCATGCTGGTTTGTAGGTAGGATCAATATCTAAAGCAGCTCTATAGAACTTCTGGGCTTCAATTGGTTCACGGTTAATTTCAAGCATTGCTCCAAGAAGATTGTATGCTTCTGGGTTTTCAGGATTTTTAGCTATTGCCTTACTTAAAAACTGACGAGCCTCATCAAAGCTCCTATTATTTATATGGTGTATAGCAATTTTGATTAATTCAGGGTAGTTCGCAAGATAGGGTTCATATTTTATTACACGTTCAGCTACTTCACGGATTTTCTTAATCCCAAAAGGCTTTTGAATAAAATCGATAGCCCCTATTTTCATCGCTTCAACTGCTAACGATATACTTCCATGGGCAGTAATTATGATAACTTTTATATCTGGCAAATTTTGCCGTACCCTACGTAAAACCTCCATGCCATCAATATCTGGCATCTTTAAATCTAAAAACATCATTCCAAATTTTCCACTACTGAGCTTTTCGAGAGCCTCTTCACCATTGGCTGCTGTTTCCACAGGTATCTTCAAATAATCAAGAGATTGGGAGATGGTGAGCCTTATATTTTTTTCGTCATCTACGACAAGAATCGCTTTTTTTTCCATAATATTTTTCCTTTCGCTAAATCGTTACGTGTTTAATTTCGGAGCCTCTACAGATCAAATCCTAATTGTACATAGCCAGAGTGAAGGTAAAAGTACTTCCTTTTCCAAGCTCAGATTCTACCCATATATTTCCGCCATGGGCACGCACAATCTCTTTGCATATTGCAAGCCCCAACCCAGAGCCTCCGGGAGATCGCCCTTTTACCTGCACAAATTTCTGGAAAATTTTTGTCTGGTATTCATGAGGAATGCCGGGTCCATTATCACGAACAGAGATATGAATATTTCTGCCCATTCTGGCTGCCATAAGTTCAATCATGCCACCTTCTTGAACATATCTGAGGGCATTTGATATAAGGTTACTAAGTACCCATGTGATTTTATTTGCATCTGCCCGGACATTTGGAAGAAGATCATCATCACTATTATCACTATTATCACTATTTATTGGCAATTTTGAAGAAACAGAGAGATTAACCCGCTTCATTTGGCTCTGCCCTCTGAAAATAGACTGAACATG
>CAXNND010000072.1:0-7651 GCA_964203105.1 Desulfamplus sp. | reverse complement strand
GACGCATTGCTCCGGTGACAGTAGCAACAAGTACATCATTGAGAGTAGTGCTGCTGATGGCTTTCCCCACCCGTTTGATCTTGTCAAGAGGAATAGGCTCTGTCCATATCATACGCTTCTGCACCCCAAGTTTTCCCTTGAATGCAGTTTTAGGGTCAGAGGGCATGATTGTATATTTTGACAATACCTTGGCAGCATCAGATGAAATACTTGCCGAAAATTTTCCCCAATCCTTTAAATAACCTGGCTTTGTGACAAGTTTTTTCATCTCTTTAATGATCGTTTTACCTATTTTCTGTCCAGTGCCAATCATATCCTTAGCACTTTCCATCATGGAGTTAATTACAAAAAACGGAGTAAAATCAGAGGGTCTTCTGGATGATTGCGGTTTTGTGTCAGGCCATGGGGCATTGGGATCAGTGTCGGCAGTGGACAGAATAACGTGAACCAGAGCAATGCCGTCAGCCATGCAGTGGTGTATCCTGAAAAAAAGTGCACACCCCTTGCCATAGTTTTCAAGCAGATAAATGTCCCAAAGAGGTTTGTTATAATCAAGCGACTTGGTTTGCAGGGCACTTATCACCTCCTGAAGATCTCCCTTTGCACCAGATGCCGGCAGCCCGAGTCTATGAATATGAGATCGCAAATCAAAATTCTTGTCTGTAACCCATTTTCCCGTACCAATACCGGAAATGGGGCGTTGAACTTTTTGTCTGAATCGTCGAAAGCAGGCAAGACGCGTGTCGATTGTCGCATAGAGTCTGTTGTAATCAAGAGGCTCTTCAAATTCCATCACCCCTGTTATTACCATCAGATTGACAGGGTCATCCATGCAGAGCCAGAAATTGTCAGCATTTGTCATGGTTTCGGGCATACTCTTCCTCCTGATAGGCTGTTAATTTAGTTTTATAAACGGGTATTGCAATTCGGATTCTGTTAAAGCGGTCAAAAAAAAAAGCAAAAAAGGTGAAAATCTCTCTTGACTTTCATAACGCAATGCAGCATATTGCATCTTAATGACACAGTGCGTTATAAAATATAATCTGTTATAAAAAATAATTATAAATAGTGCAACGATTTTTTAAATAATATTTTTTTAAAAAGGAGAATTTAAAATGAATGGAATGAACGAGACAACAAATGAAAGTGTTGACACAACCTGCGAATCAACAGGTAAGGAATCAAAATATTACACAGTAAGAGCGGTTAATGAGACACGGGAAGCCATAAAAAAACATTTGGATGTTTATAATGAAAAATATGTAAAGAAGTCTATTGAGGCTGGACGTAAATTTATGAAAGAGCTGAACGCAGAACCTCTTAAAAAAATTGATGAGCTGATTTCAAGTGGTACAAAAGTTGCCATGACGCTTCGAGAAGATTCGATTAAAAAGTATGACGAGCTTAAAGAGAAAAAAGATCAATTAAAAGGTAAGACAAGAGAATTTACTGAAAAGGTCAAAAAGAGCCCATTCAAGGTGATGGGCGATATTGTAAAAGAGACTAAAGAGGATGCCACCAGAAAAATTGAAGGATATATTCAAGATTACAAGAAGAGCAGTGGCAAAGTAGTAGAGAAGATTGAAAAAGATGTTCAGATTATAAAGCATGATATAATTGATTCGAGCAAAAAAGCACTTGATAAAATACCAATGAAAAAGGTTATTGAAGAGAAAGTTACCGGTTCAATTGAAAAATTTCCTTCAATGCTTAATCTGCCGAGCAAAAAAGAGGTGGAGGAGTTGATAAAAGGGATTGACAGCGTTAACAGAAAAGTTGATTCTTTGACCAGACAGCCATCTGCTGCATGATCTAATCAATGTCGTCCTCCCGACCATAAACAGATTAGTACCGGAACTGCAAAGATTTCGGTACTATATCATCTCATTTAAGGAATAACTCATGCTTGACATCAAGAAATATTCCAATGGCAGATTTTTTGACGCGATTATAGGCACGGATAAATCAGATTCTATAAAAACAGACCGTTTTTTGAACACAGAAACCATGAAACACTGGGTATCAGATCTTATTGACAGACGAATCAATCAGGTTCTCCAGATTATGAATCTACCCACACGGGAGCAGATTGCATCTCTAAATGCCAATATAAATTCCATTAATCATAAGATTGATGCTCTTGAAGCATTGCATTCCAAAACAATATTTGAACCATCTGCCCTAAACTACACCACTTCTGAGGAATTTTCTGAAATAAAACTTCTTGAACCTTCTGAGATAAAATCTGCCAAAAGCAAAGCTGCTGAAAAAAAAATTGTAAAAAGACGTACCCGAAAAAAAGCATGATCGGAGAAAAATATGCACCTGATAAAGAAATATTCAAATCGTAAACTCTACGATACTACTGAAAAAAAATATGTCACAATGAAGAATGTTTCCGAGATGATTAAATCTGGTAAAGATGTCTCCATCATTGATAACGAGACCAGCGAGGATCTGACATCTTCAATTGTCTCAAGTCTTATGGGAAAAGATTTAAATGATACTGATGAATCACTCTCCTCCAGCCTGCTGATTCAACTCTTCCGTAAGGGCAGTGGTGCACTTACGGACTATGCCAAAAAATACTTCTCCATCTGGCAAAATGCCTTTACCCTTGCTGAAGATGAGCTGGACAGTATGCTCAAAAGCCTTGTCAGGAACAACGAGATATCCAAAATTGAGGGTAGCCGTCTTAAACAGGAAATTATGGGATTCACATCTTCCCTGAAAAACTGGATATCTGAAATGGTTGATAAACGTATAAGTGAGGTTTTAAGTGTTATGAATCTTGCCACAAGAGATCAGTTTGCAAATCTTACGGAAAGAATCAGCTATTTGGAGAAGAAACTTGAAGAGCTTGAACTTGAGTCGCGAAACAAAATAAACAGAAAAGATTGATAAATTATGCAGGAACAGCAAACAGTTGAAACAGGGGGATGCGATATTTTTCTGACACTCAAACGTGCACTTCAAAAATTTCAGTCCAACCGGCTGAATGCCACATATCAGGATATAAAAAGCGATCCCCAGTATGACCTGATGGGTGATTTTTTTTTCAACAGGCTCTATGCACCTGAAGATTTCAGCTTTCGGGATGAGGGGATAAAAAAACTCCACAGTGCATTGGATGGCAAGGTTTATTCAGGAATGGTCTCAGCAGTTTCAAAGGTTATTGAACTCCATCAAATAAGTGATGCTCTTGATAATCTTATGGTTCACAAAATGATTGATGGTGATATTGGAACTGATATGAATATGGATCAATATCAAGAGATTTACAGAAGTCTTGATAACTATGACCAGCGTATATATCAGATAAATCTGAGCACTGAGGTTACACGGACATTTCATAGACTAAGCCAGAAATGGATTGTAGCAGTCTCACTTAATACCGTAAAGAGTGCTGCATATTTTTTCAAAATAAAGCCCGTGGTTGATTTTATTTATCAGGGATATACCGCTTTCAGACAGATAAAAAATATTGATTACTTTGTCGATACCATCCATGAGCGTGAAATGGCATGGCACAATAAAATCTGGAATAGTCGTGGTGATTCGATGTCAACGCCCCTCCCCTAAAGGGCAGTAGGGGGGTTTTCCCTTGGAGAAATTTATGAAAAGAGCATTGATTTTATCAGGAGGCGGTTCAAGAGGTTCATTTCAGGTTGGGGTGTGGAAGTATCTTCAGGAAAAAAACTGGATTCCTGACATGATCTGCGGTACCTCAATTGGTGCAATCAATGCTGTTGCAATAGGTTCCGGTCTCACCACCCAACAAATCACCCATATCTGGACAAAATCAGGACGAAGAAAAATATACAGGCTTCAACCTCTCCGTTTTATTGCAAACGTCCTGTTGCGGCAACGCTGGGTTCCCTTGATGGATACCACTCCTCTTAAATCCATGCTTGAGTCCTCCATTGATCTCAACCGGTTGAAACAAAGCAGAACAGAGATCATCATATCGGCTGTAAATCTTTACACCGCTATTCCTGAATTTTTCACCCAGAACGAGATCACCATTGACCATATTATGGCATCAAGTGCCATCCCTGTTATTTTCCCACCACATAAAATTAATGGCATCCCTTACTGGGATGGCGGCATAATGGCAAATGTCCCCCTGTTGCCGGCACTTGAACGAGGAATGGATGAAATTATTGTGGTGCTTCTCTCACCTGTGGGGCACAATTGCCGGCTGCCTGAACCAGAACGGCTGATGGATGCAGGAGAGCATCTGATGGAGCAGTCGCTTATATCCTCATATCAGAGCACACTCATGGCACAATCTGCTGGTATCCACTCATATAAAACTCCACAAATTATAACCATAGCCCCATCGAAAATGCTTGGTATTCCATCTTTGTTAAATTTTAGCCTTAAACAGGCAAATGCACTGATGGCTGACGGGTATAATAACGCCCGTCAAAAATTGAATAATATTTTATAAACATACATAACCAAATTAACCCCCAAATATAGATAAATTTAAGGAGAAATCTTATGCTTCCTGAGTATTTTGAATTTTCGCTTCCCACAAAGCTGGTTTACGGCGTCGGTATTATCGGCAACATTGAAAAGGCAGTTGCCCGATTTGGCATAAAACGAGCGTTGTTAGTAACAGATGCTATTCTTGCCGGAGCAGGGCTTGTTGAAAAGGTGAAAAAAGGATTCGAGAACACCGGTATTGATATTGTCTCTGTGTTCGATAATGTTCCGCCAAACTCAACCCTTAAAACTGTTCAAGATTGTGCAGCACAGGGCGTTGCCGATAACTGCGACATGCTTATTGCAGTTGGCGGTGGCAGTGTCATTGATACTGCAAAAGTGGCAAATCTTGTGATGAAAAAAGGTGGCAATGTTCAGGATCACATGGGGGCATATCTTCTTGACAGCAGCGAATCCCTTTTTCCCTCAATCATTATCCCCACAACTGCCGGAACAGGATCAGAGGTAACAAAGGTGGCTGTTATTGCAGACCCTGATAATGATGTCAAATTGCCTTTTGCAGAGGAGCAGTTTCTACCCCAGCTTGCCATTCTGGATCCGGAGTTGACCCTGTCACTTCCTGGAAAACTTACCGCATCAACAGGGATGGATGCCCTTGTCCATGCAATTGAGGCTTATGTGGATAAGGAGTGGTCACCTGCATCTGATGCACTTGCTCTCCATGCGATAAAACTTATCTCTGAAAATATCCTGATTGCCTGTGCAAAACCTCAGGATATTGAGGCAAGAGGTGCAATGCAGATAGGCAGTTTTCTTGCCGGAGTTGCATTTTCCCACTCAATGGTTGGAATGGTTCATGGAATTTCCCATGCTCTTGGCGGGGTCTATCATATTCCTCACGGGCTTGCCAACGCACTTATTCTGCCTGAAGTTATGGAGTACAATCTTGATGCAAGGATAGACAGATTTGCAGACATTGCTGTTGCCATGGGAATATCATTTCCCGAGATAATAACAGATAGCCAGAGCATCATTAAAACAGGTAAACTCAATCTTCTCTCAAGGTTTGCGAAAAAAACAGAATTAAAGGGGATTGAACAGGCTGTTGAGAACGGTTCGAGTGCTGTCAGGGAATTTGCAGTCAAAACACTTGAAAATCTTGGATTTGTCGATCAGTGGGTCAGAAAAAAGGCAGCTCATGCAGGCGTTGACAGAGTCAGGACATTAAATCGTCAGCTTGCTTTTTTAACAGGTATTCCGTTGAATCTCAAAGATGCAGGTATTAACGATGATCTGGCAAAATTAGATCAGGTTGCAGATACTGCAATGGAAGATGGTTCAATGCTCTATAATCCAGTTGAACCCAAGAGAGAGGATGTTATTGATATTGTAAGGGCTGCCTATTATCGTAATGACAAGCCACTAAAGGTTTCCGCTGCTGATCTCAAATCAGCCGCAGAAAAATCAGCAGGAGATAATGCAACTAAGGGGAATTTTCAAAGCAGTGCTCAACTTTATGAGGTACTGGTGGGATTTTATGAATTGCTCAAAAGTGATGCAGAACTTGGTCCAGCACTCCTGAAAACAGGGCTTTGTGTTCAGTTTGTCTATAATAAGCCATCTGCAACCATTACTATTGATGCAACAGGAGAGGAACTCAAAATTATAGCCGGAGATTTTGATGGCACACCTGAAGTTACCATGACTATGGATGCGGACTTTGCACATAAATTCTGGCATGGCAAGGCTAATCTGGTGACGGCTCTGAC
The DNA here is from genome assembly GCA_964203105.1 of Desulfamplus sp. Taxonomy (GTDB): domain Bacteria; phylum Desulfobacterota; class Desulfobacteria; order Desulfobacterales; family Desulfobacteraceae; genus Desulfamplus. The sequence continues at coordinate 1,430 of CAXNND010000072.1, read as the reverse complement.
GCGACGGCTTGTTGTGGCAAAGGGAAATGTACCCAAAACCCTCAAACTTCTTCCGGTGCTAAAACCTGCCTACAGACTTTATCCACAGTATCTTAAAGATAAGGGACTTTCTGATATGATTATGGTTTAGGCTTTTGCAATAGTTTAATCTCAGCCGATGACTTTAGCCTACGGCTGAGATTAATTCAAAAGCTATGACTGGGATTGAATCGGAATAATAACAATATTGACTCTGCGGTTCATTGCATCATCAGAAGAGATGGGCTGGGATTCACCATATCCTATAACTTCAACTCTGGAAGGATCCACGCCTCTTTGTATAAGGGCATTTGCTACAGATCTCGCCCTTCTCTCTGACAAAGCCTGATTGGAGATATCAGAACCTTTTGAATCGGTATGCCCCTCAACCCTTATTCTTGTCTGTGGGTAATCTCTTAAAACGCCTGCAACCCTGTCCATTTCTGAATATGCCCCGGCTTTTAAAACATTAGAACCTGTATCAAAAAACATGCTTGACTGGAAGGTGGCTGTAAGAACATTCTCTGTTCTTACCACAGTGGTATCTTCAGATTCTTCAATAACGCTTCTGAGAGCCTGCTCCTGTCTGTCCATATAGGCACCGATCTGATTGCCTGCAATACCACCCAGAGCAGCACCAATACCTGCTCCAATGAGCGTGCCTGTTGTATTCCTGCCAATCACCTGACCAAGTATTGCCCCGACACCTGCACCCACAAGTGCTCCTTGCTGGGTCTTTACCTGCTGGTTGTTTGTGCCTGCACATGCAATAATAGAGAGGCAAAGTAATGCACTAATAACTAAGCGGAACCGTTTTGATTTGAATAGTTTCATCTTTTAAACTCCTTGTTGTAGTAAAAAATTGTGCCAATAAGCGAAATAGCAATATCAACTTAATGGCTCAAAGGTTATTTTTCAAGAAATATATTTGTTTTAACATCTATTTTTGATAAGTAGATTAAGTTTCTAATTCTACTTTTAAGGAACAAACAGATTTATCCATGGGAAACTATAACAAGAGAGGAGATACCTATGAAAGAGACAAAAATATCTGACTCACTCTTATCTAATGATGATGATGCTGGCTGGTTAGTCACCTACGCTGATCTCGTCACTCTGCTTTTAGTTTTTTTTGTCCTCCTCTATGCTATTTCATCGGCTGAACAGGCAAGGTTTATCTCTGCACTTAAAGCGATAAAAAGTCAGATGGAAAACAACGCTATTTTTGCAAAACATGTTGATATGTTTGATTTTCCAGATTATGGAAATCAGCTTATATCACTTGAGGAAAAAACAGGGTTAATGTCAAGGCAAGATTCGCTTGTAAGAGACGTTAACAGGTTTATTACACAGAACAATGACAGTAATGATCTAAACACATTTATTCGTATGGGAAAAATTATAATAAGACT
>CAXNND010000071.1:0-7700 GCA_964203105.1 Desulfamplus sp. | reverse complement strand
TATTACATAGTTAAAACAAGACGACGAAAAAGCCTGATTCCACTCACACTATTTTTACTTGTATTTGTGCTGGTAGGTATTTGTGAATATTTTCTATACACAAGGCTCAAGGATAAAATTATATATTCAAGCTACTCACCCACAGCCAGAGAGGTGTTACGCTTCACAAGCAAATTGAAATATTCCGTCAAACAGCTTAACGATGCTACTTTACAGCTTGAAAATATGACCAGCGTTAATTCCAGTCCTGACAAAATAAATGATGCGCGTAAATTTATCAGTGAAATGCAGTCACAGCTTGAAGAAAATAATATAGCAGTCGAAAAATTTATACTTATAGTCAATGATTATCGCAATCTTTTGATAGAAGAAAAATTTGACTGGCTGCTGAGGATCGAGGAGTATTACAATGAGCCTGTAGTGACTAAATATTTAAACAATTTTGTTCTTTACCTGGAGGCATTTTCAGCACTCTTGAAGTACACAGGGGCAAACTTTCAGGAGATAAATGCAAGAACCCCTGTTTACCTTAAGAATTACGATGGGTATTACATGAACTATGTCAGAGCACTTGAGAGTCATAACCGTATTGATATTGGCAGAATGCAATTTCAACACAATTTTCTGGTACAATATTCTGAACTTGAGCCTTATCTGCCAGCTATTCTTCAAAAAAAATTTGTTAATATCTGGAACAAGAGCAAATGACATAAGTAATGCTATTACTTATTAATAACCCCACCACAAGCGGCAGGGTATTAAACTTGAGCTTTGCAATAAACAATCAGAATAGTCGTTACATGTTTTTAAGCAATGCCACAGGAGTCTCCCTTCGATACTGGTGGAGAAACGGAATAATAACCCTGTTTTTGTTTCCTCCAAGAGCATCATAGGTGATGCTGACCACAGGCACTCCTGTCACCTTCTCAATTCGTGCACTCATGGCTTCAGTAACCAGCCCTGGGCAGCAAAAAGAGGGGCTGGTCTGGACAAACAGGGCAAGATCAGGATTGTTTTTGATTGTGTAGTGTATTTTCAGAATATTATCCATTGACTCACCAGTGTGTTCAGGGAGCAGCCCATAATTTGCGAGCACACTTTTAAAATCATCGTTGTAGGTGTGGTCAGGCTCATTAAAAAATGGTTCAAAATATCGGTAATACCGTTTTTCAAACTGTGTCATGGTTGTAAGAATTGCCTTGTTGGCTATCAGATTTAAATATCTGCCCTCTTTAAACCACTTTTTAAAGTAGGATTCTGCAATCATCTTGGCAAAACGGTAATATGGTGTAGTTACAACCTCTCCCCCATGCTCTTCGATAAAATGGATCAGATTCTGATTCATCACATCATTATCCCGAACATAAAAATCACCAAAAATACCAACAGTTGGACGATTCTCCCGCGGTAATGTCTCTATAGTCTCAAATTGAGAGAGGGCGATTTTAAGTGAATCCTCTCTTGTGGTTCTCCCTTCAAATGCCAGATTCAAGATACGAACGGCCTGTGCTATTGCCTTGTCTGTCTCCCCTTTCACCTTCTCATAAGGTCTTATTCTACAACCCAATGCCCTTAAAAGACCGCCAAACATATAGGCAAAATATGCATTCAATGCAGCATGGACAGAAATTTCACTGAACGAAAGCTGACCTTTATAAACCCCCGCTTTTTCAAGATTATCCGGTTCGGATTTGTCAGAATTATCATTTTTTCTGTTTGCTGCAATAATGGATCTGATATGGTGTGGATAGAGCTTGATATTGCATGATATTTCTGATGTGCTCATCCAGAGAAGAGACTTTTCAGGGTTGAGATTCCTATTGATTATGGTCTGAATATAACCGCTTGCAATTGCATTCAACGGAATACACTGACCTGTATTGGTTTTAAGGCTCTGTTTAATGGTCTCTTCAGTCTCTTCCATCAAAATTGCATCATAGCCCTCACCTCGCAGAGTGGCTGCTAAAAATGAACAGGTGATAAAATCCCAGTTTGGTATCACAATGGTCTTGCCTGACAGCACTGTTTTATCAGAAGATAGGGATCTATTTGCAGGCAATGTTTTTTTTAGGGGTAATGTTTTTTCAAGTTGAGGATTCAGATGCTCAAGGGTTATATTTTGCTTTATTTTTCCGTGTTGACTGAAATTTGTGAATGCCCTTACAGCAGCTTCAATCCGTGTCTCATATCCCACACTTGAATCATGCTCATCAAGTTCGAGAACAAGATATGGCTTTTCGTATGCTTCCATAATTTTCTTGAAATAATCAACTCCAAATGAGTCAGGTGAACATTTGAATGAAGTTATATAAACCGGAAAAAGATTCTGAGTTTTTGCTGCAATCAGGGTTGCCTTTAAAATAGTTGCGGCGTGCTCCCAGTGAATCTCCTTTAAAAGAGGCTCTATTGCTGTGAAATCATGGCTATCAAAATCAAGCATATCCTGAAAAAAGGCATTTATGTTTAATGATGAGAAGATATCAGGGATTCTGCTGTTTAAAGATTCTGACAGAATTGTGTATGGTCTGCCAACAAGCAGAACGTCAATATTGCGGGGCAGATTCTCTTTTTGGCTGGTCGGGCTATCTCCAATGTATGTTGAGGAGGAGATAGTGACCGAAGAATCATATTTATCTGAAGAGCCTTGATCAAATACACACATCGAACTAAACAGCTCCTTAAGGTGGAGTTCTGACCATTTTTTCCATTCGGCAGCTTTATCATAGGCAGAACTTATATCAAAAAAGCTGATAGTTGATTCATCAAAAAATTTTATACTTGAATCTTTGAAAAAGCTAAAACTTGAATTGTCAGCCACATTCGCATTTGAATCATTAGAGAGGCTCAAACTTGAATCAGAGATTTTTTTCAAAGCACGGTAAATCTCTATTTTTGTATAAAAATTGGTGTAAAGGTCTTTTATAACGGGCGATATCAATCTATCCTTTTTAATACCAGGCAGTGCTGCAATAACAGACGGAACATACTGAGTATAATAACAGTATTGCCGTCTGCCGCTCTTCTCCCTGTTCTTGTTTTCAAAATAGTATGGAAGAAACACATAGTCAGACTTGTCCATAAGATAATCAACATGTCCATGTATTGATGTGACAGGTGTGCAAAACTCTGCATTTGCAAGGGATCGACCATGGGTGACAGGGGATTTCATACGTTCACTGCTGATGGTTTTAACTCCAAGATAATTGAAAAAAATCTTCCAGAAATCCAGATCCTCAACAAGGTGAAGTGCTGCTGGGATACCTACGGTAAACGGGTATTTAACCTTACATGGGTGAGGCAGTGTAACTGCCTTTTTCCTTGCTTTGAGCAGATGAAAATTCTGCTCCTTTGCCACATAGTGGGCTGTTCCATAATCTCTGCCGCATAGAAAACCAAAAGCTACGGTATCAGCGTCCATCTCAACAATAGTGAGCTTACAGTTATTGGTGCAGATTTGGCAGGTCTCCTGACGGACTGGAATCTGTCGCTTCCAGAGATCAAAACCTCTGAATTTGCTTGATGGACAGTTCCCGTGACCTGTTATAGCACTCTGCCCATTGCCTATAACCTTGCCATGATTATCATTTGTAATATGTTGATTGCTCATGGATGCTAACTTTATCCTCTCATTGTTACTGATAAAATCAGCATGTGTGTGCATATCTTTCAATGTCAGGGCAACACCAAGAGCACCTGTAAGATGGCAATATTTGGAGACATGAATCGGTTTTTTAAGACGTTGTTCAAAAGCTGCCACCAATGCCCTGTTTTTTGCGGTTGCACCCTGAAAAAGAACTGTATCCCCTATTTTTGCCTCGGTTGCAACTTTTGTCATGTAGTTATCCCTGACTGAGTGCAGGGCAGATGCAAGAACCTCATTGACACTGTATCCTTCAGAGAGAAAATGGTTCATGTCCCTTTCCATGAAGACAGTGCACCTGTCGCTTGAGATTGGAGATTTGACAGACTCTGTTCTCGCCGAATATTCAAAGAGCGGACATCCAAGTTTGAGAGCCTGCTCTTCTACAAAACTTCCGGTACCCGCTGCACATACAGTGTTCATAAATGATGAGGTGACAACACCATTTTTCATGGTGGTGAACTTTGCATCCTGACCACCAATTTCAATTATGGTATCCACCTGATTATTGAGTTCATAGGCAGCTCTTGAGTGGGCAGTTATCTCATCAAGCACAAGATCAGCACCGATAATGCCGGCAGATAGCTTTCTTCCAGAGCCTGTAGTTCCGCAGCCAATTATTTTTATATCCAGGTTATAATCAGATATGAATTTATCCACAGATTTAAAAATTGCCTGAACCGCCTGAACCGGTCTTGAGGCTGTTCTTGTGTAGAAACCTGCCACAACAGACCCTTTTTCTGTAGTTATGACCCCTTTGGTACTTGTAGAACCCACATCAAGTCCAAGATAGCACTTGTGATGTTTATGCGTGGCAGCAGCAGATTGGGAATTTGACTCATCATGGCTTAAACGAGGGGCACAATAAGAGGGTGAGCCAGAATATAGCTCACCACAAGAGTCAAGAGTTGCAGGGTCTTCATAAATATCAATTTCCACACCGTCAAATATATCACTCTTAAACCCTTTAAAATCAGGGTAATCCGATATGGTAAGTGTAAGTTCAGGAAAAAAGAATTTCTGTCGTTTCTCCTGCTCCAGAATAAGATTATTGATGGAGGTTATATTGATTGCCGGAATTTCAGTAGTAATACTTTTTAGATTATCACTAAAGGTGTTCGATAAATCATCTGCCATGCAAAGAGCTACACCAATTGCACCGTAAAGATGGGAATGGCTGTCACAAATCAGAAGTTCTCTAATCGCGGAACTATCTGTCTGAGGATTGGTTGTTATATCTACTTTCGTTGTTTTAACCGCCTGGGAGTTCTGGAGAAGCTCCAAAAGATGCTTTCTTACCGAACTGTTTTTTGATACCCCTCCGCAGAAAATAATGGGCTTTTGTATGGTTTCATTGGTAAAAAGGGTGTTATGGATATTCCTTGCAAGTCCTTTGCACAATCCATCACATATTTGAGGAACAGAAAACCCCTCCTGCTGGGCATGGATAAGGTCTGTCTTTGCAAAGACCGCACAACGGGTAGCAATATCAGGAATCCTCAGATTATTTTCAGACGCAGCCTGACTTAATTCTGCCGGACTTGAAAGTCCAAGACGTTTGGACTGTTGATCTAAAAAACTTCCGGTACCGGCAGCACAGGATGTGTTGTTTTTTGAGCCGCAATAATTGCCGGATTCGTCAAATATGCTTAAACTGAATTTTTCACCACCGACATTAAGAATTGCACCGATTCGTTTATGAAAATATCGGGCAGCTCTTATAATTGCCACCTGTTCATCGTATGTTTGACTTCTTCTGATAACAGAAGGGGTGGAAGATGTTACAGCAACATAACTGACAGTGCCCAAATCCACTCCTGATAGTGCAGATTCAAGACCTTGCCTTATATTTCCTTGATGAAATGCCGACCCTTCATATAATATCTGTTTTTCGGGTAGCATCTGTTCCCATGTTAATGTCTGTTGTGCTGCAGTGATACTTTCAAAGTCAGTGCCTTTAATTTGGGATTCAACGCTAATACCAGCAATGGAGACTGAAACAGAACCTACATCAATACCAAGAATATTTATTTTCTTTTCCATTTTCAGAGACTCTCCCTAAAAAGAACCATTAGTCATTTTTATACATAAATTAAAGATCATTTTTAAATTTTTTCCTTTATCTCATTCCAGAAGTCACGTACACCCCGACGCCATCCATCTAAAAAAAGTTTACCATATTTATTAACACCATATTTATTGGTACCATCTGCTGTATTTTGCATAATATGGTCAGAAGAGAGAATGTTATCAAAATAACCTCCGAGCGTATCGTCTTCTGCCATCTCTTTAGCCGAAGATAGTCCAAGAGCATACATAAGATCATTATAATGGGCACTCTTTGCCCATTGAAGTCCTTTTAAATGGCCATTCTCGGAATAATTTCCTTCAGCCTGTTTTTTTTCATGCTTGAGACGCTCAATGATCTCTGACATATCGTGATCTTCGCGAAGCCTTCTTTGAAACTCCTCTTTCTTGTTGATAGCTTCTGCTAAAGCCTCCTGAAACATTTTCGAGAAGTTAAATGATTGTCGCCACTCTTCCATTTTTTCATAAAGCATATCAGGAATGCTCAACGTTATTTTTCGTGTCATATATTTATCTTCTTCCATATCTATTCTATCAGTGTATGTAGAGGCTGTGCATGTATGCCGTTAATTAATATGTGCTAACATAATGAATACGTATTGTATTTTAATGGTGGTGTCAAACAAAATCCGATCTCTTGTTCTAAAATTCTATGCATCTTGCTCTTGTTTTCTATAATTTAGCAAAAAGCACTTTATAATTAATTTTTAAAATGAATCATGTTTCATTCAAACCAAAGTTATAGTATATAGGCAATTTGTTTTTTTCATTTTTACTGAAATTATAATCTCAAATTCTAATTTTGTTCTGAAAATCTAAGAATTTAAAATGGATGTGGCGGTGTGATGATAACAAAGAGTGTTGAAAATATAGGATGCTGGACAATTGAACGGGTAGAGAGCACAGGCAGAATATTTATTTTTCTGTTCCGAGGGATTGCTAATATATTCATTTTTCCCTGGCAGATATTCAAGATTATTGAACACACATGGTTTATCGGCACCAAATCAATGGTGGTAATTATGCTGACAGGCATTTTTACAGGAATGGTGCTCGGGCTTCAGGGATATTATACTCTTATTAAATTTGGTTCTGAGGGGATGCTTGGCTCTGCTGTAGCATTGACCCTTATCCGTGAACTAGGACCTGTGCTTACAGCAATAATGATTACGGCAAGGGCAGGCTCTGCAATTGCGGCTGAAATCGGGGTTATGCGTATTTCAGAACAGATAGATGCACTGGAAACCATGAGCATCAACCCTGTAAGATTTATATTCAGCCCAAGAATTGTCGCATCTGTGATCAGTTTTCCACTTCTGACAGCACTGTTTGATGTGATTGGCATTTTTGGAGGATATCTTACAGGAGTTCTTATGCTTGGAATAAATGGTGGAATTTATATCTACCGCGTCAATGATAGTGTGGTGATGGCTGATGTTACCGGAGGATTTATAAAATCTCTTGTATTTGCTTTTGTAGTGACAACAATCTGCTGTTCACAGGGCTATTTTACACACCTCCAGACAAGAGGAGGCTTTGGGGCAAAAGGGGTAAGTTTTTCAACAACAACTGCTGTTGTTAACTCCTGTGTTATGATTCTTGTATTTGATTATGTCATCACCTATCTTCTTTTATAGACGTCCTCTTTTTCAATACCACTATTGTTGGGAAGGGGTAATATATGATGCAGATAGTAATTTAACAAAGATAAACAGGATCTTATGAAATATCCTCTGATTGAATTTATAGATGTTAGAAAAAGTTTTGGAAACAACCATGTGATGCAAGGTGTTAATCTCTCCATATATGAAGACGAAATTACTGTAATAATTGGGAAAAGTGGTTCAGGAAAAAGCGTTTTACTCAAACACATTATAGGGCTTATGTATCACGACTCAGGCAGGATACTCTTCCGCGGAGAGGAGATATCTTTAATGTCTCGCAAACAACGGGAGAAGTTTAAAAAAAATTT
>CAXNND010000070.1:0-7710 GCA_964203105.1 Desulfamplus sp. | reverse complement strand
CGCTCTATATTCTGTAGAGGCTCAAGATCAAATTCAGTCTCGCGGCAGGCAACAGGATTAACAAGGCAGGTGCAGCTTTTTCCCTCAAAAATATGATCAAGACATGCCTGATTGCATCCAATACAGGTGTTTATCTGATTGGCTCGATTCTCCTGAGCCTTTTTAACAAACCAGGGGTCTGCAAGAAAAGGACGTGCCATTGAGACCATATCTGCCTGCCCTGATGCTAAAATCTCCTGGGCAACCTCAGGTGTATTTATCCTGTTACTTGTGATTATTGGAACATCAACCTTGCCCATCAGCCTTGATGTAACCCATGTGAATGCTGCTCGTGGTACCACTCCTGCAATAGTAGGAACTCTCGCCTCATGCCATCCAATACCGCTATTTATGATGCTGACTCCTGCTGCTTCTATCTTTTGGGCAAGATCAACCACCTCATCCCATGAACTTCCATCCGCGACAAGATCAATCATTGAGAGGCGATAGATGATAATGAAATCTTTTCCGGTTCGCTCTCTCACCTTTTTAACAATCTCAACCGGCAGACGAATTCTGTTCTCATAGGAACCTCCCCACATATCAGTTCTGTGGTTTGTGGCTCGTACAATAAACTGGTTGATAAAATAGCCCTCTGAACCCATGATCTCAACACCATCATACCCTGCCTCCTTTGCAAGGATTGCACAGTTTGCAAAGTCATCGATCTGCTGCCACACCTCGTCTGTAGCCAACTCCCGGGGTTTGAAAAAGTTGATAGGTGCCTGAACAGGTGATGCACTGACAATTTTGTCATGAAAACCATACCTGCCTGTATGGAGAATCTGCATCGCAATCTTGCCGCCGTTCTGGTGAACAGCATTGGTAATAATTTTATGCTGTTGTGCCTCCTCAATTGAGGTGAGTTTTGAAAGTGAGTCTGCACCGCACCCCTCAAGGTTTGGGGCAAAACCGCCTGTTACCATAAGAGCAACTCCACCTTTTGCCCGAAGGCTAAAGTAGGCTGCCATTTTTTCAAACCCCTGATGTGCCTCCTCAAGACCTGTGTGCATGGAACCCATGAGAATACGATTTTTAATTGTGGTAAAGCCTAAATCAAGAGGCTTGAAAATATCGGGATACGGTTGACGAATCTGTTGCTGTTGATCTTGCATTCTGGAAACTCCTTTTGATTAAAAGTATTACTGTTATAGAAAACTGTAAAATTGAACAGTATAGTTGACTGGATAGACAAAAGATGTCCATAATACCCACATTAAAATAAAAACCAACATAATTTTTAAGGATTTGAAGCTAATGAACCATCTTAAAGATAACGGCAAACATGAGCATCCAGAGTGGCATGAACACCGTTCAGAGACGATTCCAAACATAACCTTTACTGGATATGATGCCCATTACAACAATGTTATCAAGCCACTTTATGATCTCTATCTGACAAATTTACCGGAAACCGCAAGTTTGTCGGACTCTCCACATCTATCTGAAACAGTAATGGCAAAACTTGCAGCGATTATCCTCCCTGTTGAAATCAAACTCTACATTGCAAGTCAGTGTCCCCACTGTCCGGGAGCAGTTCGCACAATTATCCCGCTTGCGGCAGCGTGTCGATATATCACTCTGAAGATCATTGACGGAACTATTGCCACTGAAGAGGCTGCTGCAGACAAGATAATGTCAGTGCCATCACTGATTATAGATAATGGTTTCAGGTTGACAGGGGGTGTGGTCAATGCAGATGAGGTGGTTGATGTGATTGTCAATATGGTTATAAATCGTGACCCATCAAGTTTAACAACATCATCTCTTAAAATGATACTTGAAGATGGAAAAGCTCAATGGATTGCACAGCAGATGGTTGACCACAACAAGATGTTTGATGCTTTTACAGGGCTTGTCACACATCAGATATGGTCAGTCAGGCTTGGTGCAATGGTTGTGCTGGAGAGCATCGCTGAAAAATCTCCTGAACTTGCCCTGTCTATAGCTCCTGGACTTATGAACATTCTGATCAGTGGGGGAGATTTTTCAACTGCTGTAGATATTCCTACTCAGGGAGATATTCTTTATGCACTTGGTGAGATTGGTAATGCAGATACAAGAGACGAGATAATAAAATTAATGGAGGGGCAGATAACCCATCCAGATGTTTTGGAAGCAGCAAAGGAGGCAGTTGAATCAATTGAGTCAAGGCTATGAACAGCCTCCTTTGACCTCTTTTTTACATGATTCCGGCTGGAATTTTCTTCAAGGGTAAAAGCACTGTAAATGTTGTACCCCTGTTTAGCTCGCTCTCGACATTGATATATCCATTCATGGAATCGACAATACCCTTGACAATTGGTAGCCCCAATCCAGTACCGTTTATAAAACGCGTCTTTTCGTTTTTGACCCTGTAGAATCTTTCAAATATCTTGTCCATATATTTTGCATCAATTCCAAACCCATTATCTTTTACCCTTACACGGATATTGTTTCCGGCAAGATCGCATGTTACATCGATCTTGCCACCATCCTGGGTATAATTGATGGCATTGGATATAAGATTGCCAAACACACTCTCCACTGCCATCGGGTCTGCAGTAATCCGGGGCATGGGAGTTTCGGGGGTGGTTACGGTAAGAGTCTGACTCTTTGCAGCAGCTTTGGCATTGAGAAAATCGCCAATATTTCTGAGCAGTTCATCAACCTGTACAGGTTTGGGGTCTTTTGCAGACATTCCAGCCTCAATGCGTGACAGATCCAGAAGGTCGCCAATTGTTGAAATAAGAGCCTTGGTCTTCTCCTTTGCACGAGAGAGAATATACTGCTCATCTTCACTGTTTCCACTCCCATCCCTGTTTTCTCCCATGTTTGCCATCATCACCATGTTGAGCTGTTCGTGGATTGTGGAAAGTGGGGAGCGAAGCTCATGGGTAACCTTGGCTACAAACTCTGATTTAACCTGATCCAGAGCCTTCATGGTTGATATATCCACAACATTAATTACAGCACCAAGACACTCTCTTCTCTCTCCGAGCACTGGTCTGCACCTGACCATCAGAAACTTTTTGTTATTGGACTCAATTTCGTATGCCGGAATATCTGCATAATCAATATACTTTCCCTTTGAAATATCAAGGATAAGGGTGCAAAGCTCATGGTTAGCAAATATCTCCTCAATCGCCAAATCCCCTGGCTGTTTTTGCAGATCTATTGCAAGATACTTGTAACATGCAGGATTTATCAGGACAACCTTACCTTCTGCATTGGTAACCATAACTCCATTTGGTAGAGATTCTATTATGGTAAGCGTTCTGCTCTTTTCTGTCTGGAGATCTTCAAGGTTTCGTTTTCTCTCCTCCTGAAGTCTTTTTGTCTCAATCGCAAGTTCAAGTTTTTCCCTTGCCCTGTTTACAGCGAGTCTGAGCTGATCCGGCTGATAGGGTTTGGGGATAAAGTTATAGGCACCTCGCTGCATTGCCTCAATTGCAGTCTCTACAGTTGCATATCCGGTTATGACAATAACAAGAATTCCCCTCTCCAGTGCCATAATCCGTTTGAGTACCTCCATGCCATCCATACCTGGCATCTTCATGTCAAGCAGAACAATGGAGACAGGCTCCTTATCAATAATCTCAAGTCCATCCTCTCCTTTTGGAGCGAGGAACACCTCAAATCCCATTTTGGAGAGAATTCTTTTTGCACCTTCCCTGAGACTTGGTTCATCGTCAATTACAAGAATTTTTTTTGGGTCAATTTTGTCCATTATTCATATATCTCCTTTGGCTGATTTCTAAGGTGGGGGTTCTTTTGATCTTTGCATATTCTTCAAGTGGATTGAAGAGCCTTGAGAAATTCAGCAGTTTCCACGTCAATTCTTGTCCAGAGGAGCAATGTACGCCGTGCTGAATGGGCAAGGGGGGCAAATCCATCAATAAATGGTACTCCAAGTTTACCGGCTTTTGCCTCCCATATATTGTTTTTACGTCCATAATTTAGATCCACTATCAGTTCGCAATCCTTGAAATCCTGATTTTCAATGAACTTTGTAAATTCCGGTGAATCATCAGGAGAAGAGATGGGTGTTGTATTGATAACTATATTTGATTTGGGAGTCTGCCTTGAGATAATTTCAAGGGATGTGGCACTGCCTCCGATCTTGCTTATGATATCGTCAACCCTGTTTGTATTCCTGCCAGATATCTGGATTGAGGCTGCCCTTAACCAGTTCAGTATAAATACCACTGCCCTTGCCCCGCCTCCCGAGCCAAATATAAGTGCCCGTTTGCCAGTGACATTAAACCCTTTCTCCTCCAGAGTATCCATAAAGCCAATTGCATTGGTGTTGTATCCCTTCAGTTGCTGATCATTTCTGATGATTGTATTGACAGCACCAATAATGTTTGCACCTTCAGAGAGGATATTCATGTATGGAATAACAGAGGATTTGTACGGTATGGTTACATTGGCACCATCAATATTAAGTGACTTAAGGCTTTGCATTGCAGCACCTACCTCATCCGGAAGTACCTTGAACGGAACGTATGCCGCACTTATTCCAATTCGTTTGAATACGGCTGAAAACATGACTGGGGATTTTGTACGGAATGCTCGCTCATCACCTAAAATACAGAATATTTTCATCAAGTCACCATCTGGATTAAAAACTGATTGTTTTGTTATGGTAAAGAGAGGATGTATGGGTTTGCAGAAAAAAAACGTTTGAACATCAAAAACAGCGTAGGGACAACTAAAAAGTCGCCCCTACGCTGATCTCGAATCAGGAGATCAGCCTCTTTACACTTTTGGTAATCTCTTCGGCAGAGGCGGGTTTGGGCAGGTAGTCATCAGCCTCCATGCTCATTCCGTCAGCATGGGAGTAGCGTGTTGAACCCACATGATCTGCAACTGCTGTCAACATTATAATGGGAATATCCTTGTATTTGTCGCTGTGTTTCAATTCAGCACAAACCTCATAACCATCTTTTTCAGGCATCATGACATCAAGCACAATGGCATCAGGCGGATTTGCCTTTACCTTTTCAATAGCCTCATTTCCATCATAGGCTACCTCAACATCAAATCCTTCACGTTTCAGGTTTGACTGGACAATTGAGGCAAAATCAGGTTCATCATCAACAACAAGTATTCTCTTCTTTTCGCTCATAATATATCTCCATGTTAAAATTTAAGATTGATGCAATGCGGAAAGTCTTTAAATGCTCTGTTCTGTTTATATATATGGCAGGTTTCTACCTGTCAACCAAAAACAGGGAGATTAAACTTACAAGGCTGTTTCCAGGGCATCAAGAATAACCTGCTCCATGCTCTTCCTAATATCCTGCTTCCCGTAATGAAACGTTTTGTTCCCGCATATACTCTGAAAAAAACGGTTACATACCTTTTTTGCTGGAGCGTCCCAGCCAAAGGTAACACCTTTTTTAAGGTTTGCGGAAATATCGTCTGCAAGCGATTGTGAGACCTCCCGCCTTGCATGTGCCCAGTTAATAATGCTGCCATGAAAGATAAGCATCCTGTCAAGCAGAATATACATCAACTGAATATTGGAAAATGGTCCTACCTTGATCTGATCCTTGCCAAGCCTTTTCCCCTTGAATTTTAAATCTGCAATACGTCTGCCGCCTAACAGAGCAGACCCAGCACCTATAATACCTCCAATGGCTGCAAACACTCCAAAGCTAATCCCGACTGTAACAACATCAGCCAATACACCTGCTGCACCTCCGGCTACACCTGCTGCAAGTGCGAACTCCTTTGGGGAAAGCCCTAAAAATTGCCATGTTTTTTCGCTGAAGAGAGTCTCATGGAGAAGAGAGTTGTCCGGAAGCTCACATTTAAAGATATTGTGCCGGAAAAGTTTCTTTATTTTCTGATGGGTTAACCTCTCCATTGCCTCAACCTTGTGTCGAAACTGCCTTTCAAGTCTTAATTTAACTTCATTGAATGGCTCGTTCTCTCCTATATTGCCTGTCATTGCAAAGGTGAGAATATGTTCCAGCATCTCCACTGTCATGGCTGCTGTAAGTCTGTTTCTGTGGTGCCAGTCCTGCCTGAACGCCTCGATAACCTTTGTGAGGGCTGGCTGCCACTCCTGATCAACACCTTTTAGGCTTTCAAGCAGCTCAATCCGTTCAACCCATGTTGCCTTGTGGGCGTTAAATTGTCTTATGGAGTTGAAATGTTTCCTGAATTCATTTTGCCACTGGTGCAAATGAACAGGTTCACTACCTTTACAATTGACGATGGACATCCTTGGACTGCCGGTCATTCTGAGAATTTCCATCTCAATGCGATCAGATTGTCTCACAGGTCTTGAACCATCAACCACAAAAATGATCCCTGCACCCCTCTCAACCGGTGATAAAAGCTCACACTCATCCCTGAAATCTGGATTGTTGCGGTGAGTCCCAATAAATGTTTTCAAAAGCAGTTCATCAGGTCCTGAGTAGTTTTTCATCCACTCAAGTGTCTCTCTTGGGTTCTGAAAACCAGGAGTGTCGATAAACCGGATAATCTCCTGACCGTCAATTATCACAGGAAGAATCTGACAGACAACTGTCTCTCCGGGTATTGGGCTTATGGCAATTGAGTCATCCTCTGCAAGTGTTGAGACAACAGATGATTTGCCCTCATTAGGGTGACCTATAATTGCAAACTCGGGAATTATTTTTTCAGACCCGAAACCGTTTTGTTCAGATTCAGACCCGCTTTTTATAAATTCAGAATCTTCTGCTGTATTAAATCGAGATTTGATTCTAATGTTCATTATTACACCACCCTCTCCATAGCGAGCCAGGGATCTCCAATTGTCGCCAGTTTCATTTTCCATATATTCCAATCAGATTGTTCAACAGGAGTGAAAAAGTTTTCTGGTTCAGCCTTACCTGTCAGAGCCACTATTATGGCTGTTTTTTTATCCACCACATTTCTGATGGATTTAATAAAGTTAAGAGTTTCACGTATTGGTGGCTGCCATGCCTCCTGAATTATAACAACAGCCCACTGCTCATCTTTGTATTCTTGTTTATATTCTGTTTTGTATCCTTGAAATTTGACATCTTGCGATTTCTTGTCAAATATAGTGCTGTATTCAGATGCAACAGAATCTATCTCACTGTCAAAGTCAATACCAATTTCAATTACCCTTTTTATCTCATAATCGTGGCTCTGCTGTATCAGATATTTAAATTTTTCAACGTCTATAAGATGGTGAATATCAGATGGCATAAGTAGAATAGCCGGTTTCAATTTAGCTTCAAGTGGAGAATCAGCTTCTTTCTGTTTAGCCTCAACAGCGTTTTTTTTAGGTTCAACCACTGGTTTTATAGCCTCAAGCTGCTCAGTCTCAAGATGTCGCACTGGAGAAGTATCAAGGGGTTTGATGGCAATATCAGCCGTCACCATACGGCGAATCAGATTTGAACATGCTCCATGATCAAACTGCTGCTGCCCAAGGGATCGTTTGAGCACAAACAGACCTGAAGCAAACATGGCAAGCCTGGGTAACAGCCCGTAAAATATAATAGCAAGGCATAAAAAGGGCCACCATGAAACAAGATCATTGGTTGTCAGGTGATATATCCCATCTTTAAGAATTATCCTGCTTCCAACTATCTGGTCAAGGTCAGGAAAACCGGCTCCGGCAGGCAAAAACCATCCCCATGGAGCTGCAACCACTTCAACTATTTTTGCAACTATCTGTGGACT
>CAXNND010000069.1:0-7794 GCA_964203105.1 Desulfamplus sp. | reverse complement strand
GCTGTCATGGCAATTATGGGAATATCTGTCATAAGTTTTTCATTCCTGATTCTACGTGTTGCCTCAAGACCATCCATAAGCGGCATCTGGATATCCATAAGCACAAGGTCAAATCGCTGACCACCGCCAACAGGATTAAACTTCTTATCTGCTCTGTTTTTATCAATAATATCAAGACACTCCACTCCATTTGATGCTACAGTGACAATAATGCCAGCATTCTGCAAAAATGAAGTTGCCACCTCCTGGTTTATGGCATTGTCTTCAACCAGCAGAATATGCCTACCTTTAAGCCCTTTTATAGCATTTACAGCTTCAACATAGTCAGACCTGCTCTTTTTTCTACATAATCGAGGAGGTTCAATGTGCAGCATCTCAAGAAGTGTGTTGTACATGACGGATGCATAGACAGGTTTGAGCAAAAACCCCTCAATACCTGCCTGTTCAGCCTCAACTCTTGCCTCTTCACGTCCGTTGGCTGTAACCATAAGCATGGCAGGTATTTTTGACAGATCGATGTTTGCCCTTATGCGTCTTGCAGTTTCAATACCATCAATGCCTGGCATAATCCAGTCAAGCAGCACAATATCGTATGGACTGCCATTTTTTACTGCCTGTTCAAGGTGTTGAATGGCACGGCTGCCATCGTTGGCAGTATCTACCCTGATTTTAAAAGATTCAAGCATGGATCGTAGAACATTTCTGGCTGTCTCGTTGTCATCAACAACCAGGGCATGAAACCCCTTAAATGAATCCTGACAGGAAACAGAACGGGCACTTACCTCTTCAGAGAGTTTGAATCTGCTGGTAAAAATAAAGTCTGACCCTTTACCTGGAGTGCTCTCGACCCATATCCTTCCGCCCATCATATCTGTAAGTTGACGACATATAGCCAATCCAAGCCCTGTGCCACCATATTTGCGAGTGACAGTGTCATCAGCCTGAATGAATGGATCAAAAAGCGATTCAATCTGATCAGGATAGAGTCCAATGCCGCTATCCCGCACAGAAAACCTAAGAGTTACGCCATCATCTTCCATATTGTCAATTCTCTTGTCATCCACGCTCACAGAGACGACAATCTCACCATGCTCCGTGAATTTCACCGCATTGCTTGCCAGGTTCATAAGCACCTGACCAAGACGCAGTGGATCACCGACAAGATTAAAAGGAACTCTCTTGTCAATCTGAAAAACAAACTCCAGACCCTTCTGTTCAGCATTTAGTCCAATTGAATTCACAAGGTGGCTTAAAACATCTTCAAGATCAAATGGAATGGATTCAAGCTCCAGTTTACCAGCATCAATTTTGGAAAAATCGAGTATATCGTTGATAAGATTCAGAAGATTGTTTGCAGAACTCAATATCTTGTCAAGATAGTTTGCCTGCTTTGGAGAGAGAGGTGTCTTTTTCATAAGGTGTGCCATGCCAAGTACCCCATTCATCGGGGTTCTTATCTCATGGCTCATTCGGGCTAAAAAATCACCTTTTGAGGCATTGGTAGACTCTGCATTTTTGATTGCATCAATAAGCTCCCTCTCCATCAGTTTATGGCTGCTCATATCCATAGCTGTGAAGAGGTAACCCCTGAGACTCCCTTTTGCATTGTAAAATGGGGTGATTGAAAGGTTTATAGGCAGTAGTGAGCCATCTTTTTTTATGTATGTCCAATCGCTGCTTTGCGATATTTTCTGTTTAACATACTGATCAAAAACTCTTATCAGATAGAGATTTATTGCACTTATCGCTGCTGAATTTATATAGGCAACTGGTGAATTGTCCATAAAACCAAACGCTGAATTTGGTTTACCTAAAAGTTTCTCTCCGTGGTGTCTGATTTCATAATCAAGATGCAGGCAGGAGATATTACGTTTTCCAACCATCTCATCAGCACTGTAACCTAAAAGTGTCGTTGCCCCGGGACTGAACAGTGTTATCTCTCCATTAAGATCCGTCGCAATTATTGACAACTGGGTTGCAGCATCTAAAACTGCCTGACGCTCTGCATTGGCACTCTGGAATTTGCGGAGCATCTTCTCTGTCTCCTCAAATTGCCTGACCACAAGTTTTGCAGTGATACCAGATGCCTCTCTTCCGACCTTGATCTCTTCACGAAGCATCTGATTTTCTGCCAGCAGATACTCTATTGTTGGTGAAATGGATGTTTTGGGCGAGAACATTTTTTATGTTTTCCTCAAAATTTTGATATTGATAAAGAAAACTTCTAATGAACAAAGCAGAACTAATGAACAGAGCAGACCATGCAAGGATCAAATGATCTTACCACATGACCCGCCTCAACAAGATTATCATGGTTTTTAATTGCAGTGCCAACAAGTGCCTCTTCCCATGGACCTCTTGTATTGTTGCTGTCTCGTGGTGAGCCATTCCATGCAGTCGGGGTAATTATCTGATAGTGGCTTATCCGACCGTTTCTTATTGATACCCAATGTCCCAGGGCACCCCTTGCTGCCTGTATCATGCCAGCCCCGTCGCCATCAGGAATATCCTTGATGCTGTTATAGAATGGTGCCTTGCGGTTTCTCATCAACTCATCCAGCCATATCTCCATAGCCGGCAATAAACTTGCTGCCCTGACCAGTCTTGCAAGCTCTCTTGCCATTGCATTTGCCCCATTATTTTTTATCATATCCTGAAACAGCGGAACTTTTGCAACAATCATCTCTGCAAGAGGACCAGTCTCTGCAGGAAGTCCATCATAACGAGGAGCCTTTGTCCATGAATACTGCTCTCCGCTGTTGCCAGATGCATAGGGTTTTGTGCTCCCTTTAAAAGGATGAACTGATCTTAGGGGTAAAGGTTGCATTTGCATGGCAGAATCTGGTTTAAGATTGCCAACTATAGATGGTTGAAGTTCAATGTTACCAAACTGAGTGGGTTGAACTGGATCAGCAACAGTCGGATGATACCATGAGTGAGATACATCTTCAGATATTTTGGATTGATCAAATGTCTCCACATCTAATCCTCGGGCAAAGCCGGATCGGATAAATCTTCCATTTTGTTCTGTGGTTGCACTCTCTTTTAATACAGGGGAATCTCCTGCAACTGTGGTCAATTGTCCGGTAACTGTAGTTTCTGAAGGAAGCAGAAGCGAACCAAACGACAGAAATGTGTCTGTTCCCCTGCCAATCCTGTCTATTCCCGCCTCCATGGCAAACCTGAGGAAAAAACCAACTTCTCCATCTCTGTGCCTCTGGCTCTCTTCAAGCCATTGATGCAGATCGTTCAGGGTTGTAACTTCACTCCACCGTTCAATGGAGCAGCCAAGCACTCTTTTTTCATACCATCTTTTAAAGTTGTTGATGATCATGCGGCACTGCAATATCTTATGAATTTCAGGAACCGAGGTAACGCCTCCTGGAACCATAAAAGATGTGTGGGGCCACTGACCTCCAATGATCGCAATCACCTCAATCAGCCGTTTGGTCTCCCTGATAACATTCTGGGCAGATATTCCCCTGAGAGGTGAATACCGCCTGATCGCATCTTCAAACATCGAGTGGCTGCTGTATGCCCCAGAGTTGGTAAAATCGACCATATACATGAGGACAGTCTGACGCATATCGCTCTGGATCGTCTCTGCCATCAGTGCAATATTGCAGAGACGTATTGCATTATCAGGCAGAACAATGCCGGTAATAACATCCAGGGCACTGACAGCAGCAGTAAGATGGCTTAAACTGCATATTCCGCATATTCTCGGGGTTATCACAAGCCCATCAAGAACGCCGCGTCCTGTCATCATATCCTCAAATCCGCGATACATGGTTCCGCGACTCCACGCATCTGTGATAACGCCATCTCTCATATCAACGTTAATTTCCAGATCGCCTTCTGCCCGATTCAGCGGTATATTAATTCCCTTGACGATATTTGACATAAAATGCTCTCCTTTTATAAATGGCAGCCAATTAATTTTTGTAAAAAGCACCACATTATACTTTTGATTTTCTTTTTTTGAGTCTTTCAGGTGCAGCTTCGGCTGCCATACCCTTATAAACCATATAGTGGGCACGGTTTACACCTCTTGGAAGCTGGAGGGGGATCCCTTCAATATTTGGTGTGTCAAAAAACGGGGTAGCTCTTGGAAATTCAGGGTCTGTACAGCCAAAACAGGGAACTCCGGCTCTTGGCTTTGATGACTGACCGTTCCAGAGGAGCTTGTTACATGGTCCTGGCACAAGTGGTCCAGAACATCCCATGTGGAAGAACAGGCAACCCATCTCACCAAAATCTGACTCTTCAATTCTGTATTCGTGGTACTCATTGCGGGTACACCCCTGATGAACCATTGTGCTATACCACTCAACAGGTCTTTGATATTCGTCCAGCTCAAGTTCTGCACCGCTTGCAATTGCCATGAGAGTGCCTGAGATAACATCATGGTGACATGGACATCCAGCAAGGTTGATTACAGGCATACCCGAAAGCGAGATGAATTTTTCGCCAATAAATCCCCCTCTTTTACGTTTGCAGAACTGAATGCCAGTAGCTTCAATGGCATGATCGACTCCAAAACCACCAAACGCTGCACATGTGCCAACAGCAACAACATAACGGGCATTGATGGCAAGGCCATGAAAGAGATCCTTTTTGGGATAGCCATTTTTTGTGTCAAACATTCCCGTACCCGCAGGTCCGCGAATAATTGCCCCTTCAAGTATAAGGATATCCAGCGGAATAGAACCATTGAGTATATTGTCAGTCAGATTAAGGTGCTCCCTTGGAGATATATTGGAAAGGGATGGGTGCCAGAGAAGCTCGATACCAAGGGTTTGAAACATGTCATTTATATCTAATACATCACTGCTGAAAAGAGAGTAGGTATCACCACCACAGCCGCCACTTTGCATCCAGTAAACTGTTGTCATAATCAGGTCTCCTATATTCTACGTTTCGGGTTTCGTGGCTTTACACCATTTCGTGGACAGAGCGTTGAGATGATACATCTATCACAATGAGGAGAGACTGGATGACAGGTACCCTGTCCAAAGGTTACAAGAATTGTATTGACCTCCTGCCAGTGTTGAAGTGGCAATTTTTTTCTCAGAGCCATTTCTGTTTCAAGAGGTGTTTTTGTCTGAACGTAGCCCCAGATGTTCATAATGCGGTGAACGTGGGTATCAACACAGATGGCATCTTTTTGAAAAGCAACATTCAGAACAAGGCTTGCCGTTTTCCGACCAACACCCGGAAGTGTTAGAAGCTCATCCAGATCCTGCGGAACCTCTCCGTTAAATCTCTTTAGGGCTTCTGGAAGTTTCGCGAGATAACCAGCTTTAGCCTTGTAGAATCCAACCGGATAGATCAACTTTTCTATCCTCTCCTGCGGCAAGGTTCCAAGAGTTTCAGGGTCAGGGGCGACTTTGAAAAGTTGCCCGGATGCCTTTGCTGTGGTCTCATCCTTTGTTCTTGCAGAGAGAATTGTTGCTACCAGAACCTTGAACGGGTCACGGGTCTGAACTGCTACAAGCTCCACTACCGGAACCTTATAATCTGATATCTCTTTACGAAGCCGTTCAAGAAAAAGGGATATATCAATTTCCATAGTAATTTACGAAATCTCCTGCTGTGATTTATGCAAATCAGAATCAAAAATCTTGTTGCCGTCAAAATCAAGAAGAATCGTCCTTATTTTTAAATGGTTACCTGCAAAGCTGTATGCTGACTGAACAACCCTGCTGGCAATATGGGATACAAGTTCAGGAAAATCAGGATAGATATAGGTAAAAGCATGACGGGCGGTATTGGCATGTAAAATCTCTTTGGCAAGCTGTTCAGAACATGTGATCGTCTCTGCCCACTGTGCTAATGTTTTCATGGCAAGCTCTGATTTAGTCGCATGGGTATGGGGAAATCCCATTGCCATTTTTACAGCCTTGCCAAAGAAGACAACGAAAATAACTGTTTTGATATTCTTATTACTCGAATAGAGAGTAAAATTTTTATAACTATCAGTATTTTGATTAGCTGCTGAGGCAGGCAATTGCATTTCTGATACGGCAGATTCAAGTGATGCCTTAAAAAAATCTCCAATCTGTATAAATGCCTCTTCGGGCAGCTCTGGGAAAAGGGAGATTGCAACCTTTTCACTTCTTCTGCCTGTTGTAAATACAAGGGTGTTACTACCCATTGCCCTGGCAACAGATATGCCTGATCTTATGGTTGCAATGTAGGCATCATGTGACATTGGCTTTACAATACCGGTTGTGCCAAGTATTGATATGCCACCTAAAATTCCAAGTCGTCCGTTAAGGGTCCTCTCTGCAAGTTCACGACCTTTTGGGACAAATATCTCAACATCAACAAGCTGTCTGTCTCTTCCTGAAAAGGCTGAGACTATCGCCTCCTGAATCATCTTTTGAGGACCAGAATTGATGGCAGGATTACCAGGCTCTACCTCAAGCCCTGGTTTTGTAACTGTTCCGACACCTTCGCCGCCCCTTATCTTGATTGGTATCTCTTTGGCAAAGAGTAGAGATTCAATCTTGATTGCATCAGTATCGTCACGGTAATTATAAAGAGACACCCTTGCACCAATTTCTGCCTTATGGGTGACATCAGGATCATCACCGCCATCTTTTATCACAACAGCCTCTGTACGGTTGCAAGATACCCCTTCAGATAATCTTTTAACCGAGTGGATTGGAATGGAAATCCACTGATCGTCAAGGCATCTTATATCAACCTTTTCAACTGGAGTTGTATTGATTAAATACAAAAGAGCCGCCTTTGTGGCTGCGGCTGCGGCGGCTCCTGTTGTGAAACCCTGCTTGAGAGGTTCTGATCTCTTCTGTTCCTTATCTTGCATCGCCTTTCCATCTACTTTTGATAAAGTTGTCACGTCCAGAACCGGATATTTTCAGTAGGCTCAATCTGTCTAAAGTTTTAGAGAGCTGCCAATGCAGAGAGTGCCGCATCATAGTCAGGTTCCTGGGATATCTCGGGAATCTGTTCTGTATAGGCAACATTGCCTGATTTATCAATAACCACAAGTGCTCTTGAGAACAGCCCTGCAATA
This sequence comes from Desulfamplus sp., assembly GCA_964203105.1. Classification (GTDB taxonomy): domain Bacteria; phylum Desulfobacterota; class Desulfobacteria; order Desulfobacterales; family Desulfobacteraceae; genus Desulfamplus. The sequence goes on along the minus strand of CAXNND010000069.1, from coordinate 749 downwards.
GGTCCTGTGGTTATGGTGACACCGTAATCTGTTCCAAAATTCTTATCCCTGAACGATGACAGGGGAATGACATTTTTAAGCCCCTCAACCTCGCAAAATCTTGAATGTGCAAATGGTAAATCAGCAGATATGCACAGTACCACTGTATTTGCGGTCTCTCCTGCAACCTTGTTGAAACGCCGTGTTGATGCAGCACAGACAGGTGTGTCAATGCTTGGAAAGATATTTAGCACCACATTCTTGCCTGCAAAACCATCTAAGCTGACATTTGCAAGATTTGTTCCTACAAGGCTGAATGCAGGTGCCTTGCCTCCCTTTGCAGGGAGCTGTCCAACAGTTTCAATAGGATTACCTTTTAATGTGATATTTGCCATATTGTTTCTCCTTTTTTAGCAGTTGATTAAAATAATGCTTGTTATGAACAGAAAGTTTGACTAAAGAATTTCTATTGCAGACAAGAGACTATCAAGTTTATGAATATCAAATCCCAATTTGCAATAGCAAAAAACAGTTAGGCGAAATATCATTCATGTTATGATTTTTGTCAAATCATAAAAAACAGAAGGAGCATCATGTCATTTTTTATTCTTTACCTTATTCTTGGGGCTGTTGCAGGAGTTCTTGCAGGTCTTCTTGGCATTGGCGGCGGAATTGTTATTGTCCCGATGCTCACATTTATCTTTACTGCCCAGGGCATACCACATGAGCACATTCTTCATATAGCTCTTGGAACATCTCTTGCCAGTATT
>CAXNND010000068.1:0-7846 GCA_964203105.1 Desulfamplus sp. | reverse complement strand
TATAACGTCAACCTAAAGTGGCAGTTTACACCTGAACAGATGCGGGAACTTGCTCTGAGTTATCAACGTCTTGTCCGCCAAAAAGGGCTTGGGATTCCTGATGATCCATGGCTTCAGCTTGTAGGTGCAATCTCAATGGTTCTTGACTCATGGGAAAATGCAAAAGCTGTTGATTACCGCAGAGTGATGGATATATCTGATGAGTGGGGAACAGCCGTTATTGTACAGACTATGGTATTTGGCAATAAAAGCAGCAACTCCGGTTCTGGTGTATTTTTTACATCTCACCCATACCGTAAAGTAAGGAGAGTTGCCTTGTGGGGTGATTACGCCTACGGAGATCAGGGTGAGGATATTGTATCAGGACTTGTAACCAGCTACCCGATTTCGGTTGAACAGGCTGAACTGGACGGCAGAAATGTTGAAAAAAGTCTTGAAATACGATTCCCAAATATTTACACACGGCTACTTTCCATTGCACGGGAGCTTGTGTATGAAAAGCGTTGGAATCCCCAGGAGATGGAGTTCACATTTGAAAGTGATGAGCCGGAGGATCTCTATTTGCTCCAGACCCGTGACATGATAACAATAAAGAAAAAAGAGCAGTTTGATGTCTTTACTGAAACCGATACCCTTAAAAACTCTTTTCTTGCCAAGGGAATCGGGGTATCTGGCTCTGCCCTTTCAGGACTTGCTGTATTTTCCGAGGAGAATATCCAGACCCTGCGTGAAAGGTTTGGAACAGGCAAAATATCAGGAGTTAACATGTCAGGCAGTCAGAGCAAAGGTAGCCATGATACCGCCATACCACTGATACTAATCAGGCAGGATACAGTGCCTGAAGATATAAAGGTAATAAGCATGGCAGATGGACTTCTCACCTCACGCGGAGGGCAGACCTCACACGCTTCGGTTGTGGCTGTGCGGTTGGAAAAGACCTGTGTTGTGGGATGTCGCCAGATAAAGGTTTATGAATCAAGAGAGTATTGTGAAATAGGTGGCAAGCGTATTGCATTTGGAGATACTCTATCTATTGACGGCAGAAATGGGCGTGTGTTTGACGGAATTCATGCGGTTGAGAATGAGATGCATATTTTGCCCATATAATTAAAATTAAAAAACTGAATTACTGATTAAAAAAGGAAAAATTTAAGAGAACAAATGTCAAAATATTTATCATTTTACGGCGGAGACAGGGCAATTGCGATTATCAAAGAGTATGGATTGACCCAGGATATTGTAAAGGTTGTGGCAGGTGCTGCCGGAGGTCCTAAATGGTTGATTTTAGGACATATTGACAGATTTTTATTTGGTGAATGGTTTACCAAAAGATCGGCGGCTACTGCCGGTTCTACATCTGCAAATCCCTCCATAGCTTCTAATCCTCTTTTTCTTGCAGGCTCTTCTGCAGGTGCGTGGCGTTTTGCAGCAGCATCTCAAAGCGATCCGACCAAGGCACTTGAGAGGCTTACTCAATCATATATCCATCAGTGGTATTCGATAAAACCTGATCTTCAAGAGATTGATGTTGAGTGCTGGAAAGTATTGAATGGATTTATTGATGATAACTCTGTCAATGAAATATTAAACCACCCTTACTGCAGGCTCAATTTCTTTTCAGTACGTTCAAAATTGGCGTTTTCAAACAAAAAGGACGGTTTTAAAAAAGAGTCTATTTTAAATAGTATGAATGAAAACCCTCTGATTATATCATCTTACATTATGGCGGCAGCGACAGCCAATATTTTTAATCGAAGAAACATAAGCCATTTTTTTACAAGGACTCTATTTCACCATCCGTCAGACAAACCACCTTTCCATGATATGGACAATATTTGTGGAAAACGGCATTTTCCAATGCTCAAAGTTGCTCTCACCCCTGCAAGTTTCAAAAAAGCTCTTATCTCATCTGGCTCAATTCCTATTGTGATGCCAGGTGTAGTTGATATTCCTGATGCACCACCCGGAGTTTACAGAGATGGTGGAACGATTGATTACCATCTTGACATTCCTTTTCTGGGGTATCCCCCAAATTCAAGTAGTTTTAGGACTTTGAGCCATTGTCAAAATCTGGACAAATATAAAAAAGATAAATTTTATGATGAAGATAAAATTGTGCTGTTTCCCCACTACACAGACCGCATTGTCCCTGGCTGGCTTGACAAAAATATTCCCTGGAGAAAACCTGATCCTGCAAATTTTAGAAATGTTCTCTTAATCACCCCAACCAGAAATTTTACAGATATGCTGCCAGGGGGCAAAATTCCTGAAAGACAAGATTTTACACTTTTCAAAGGGAAAAACAGAGAGCGTATTCAACGCTGGAAAATCGCCCTGAAGTATTCTGAAATTTTGGGTGATGAACTTTGCCGTCTGTTTTATTCAGGCAAGGTTCAAGATATCATTCAGCCTGTTGAAAATTGTGTATCTTTTAGTAAGTGATATTTCAGTAAGTTATAATCTAACAAAACCAAAACAGGAAAACTACACTCATGGACAAAATATCTAAAATATTTGTTATGATATTGGCAATGAATGTAATCATACAACTCGGTGAGTATAGTGTCACAGGCAACTATGCATACGCTGGTGATGAGATATATGATGTTTCCAAACTCCGCCTGAGCGGTTACGGAACGATCAGCCACACTTTTGATGACCGAAAAGATATGACACCTATCAGGGATATCAGCAAAAGTTCTACCAGTATCAATGATTATGACACAAATTCCACATGGCGGATGGACTCTCGGCTTGGTTTGCAGGCTGATTATCAATTTAGCCCAAAGGTTGAGTTTCTCATTCAGGGGGTTCTAAAAGATCGTGCTGATCCCACTTTTACAAACTCAATTGAACTTGCATATATTGGGTTAAAACCATTTAATCGTTTTAATGTGCGGGCAGGCAGAATTGGTTATGATGCCTTTCTCATGTCAGATATACGTGATACAGGGTATGCCTACCTCTGGGCACGTCCGCCAATCGAATTTTATAACATGGTTGCTATTTTTGCTATAAACGGGGCTGACGTTACCTATGACATTGAACAGGGTAATGTTCAGTGGCGTATCAAGGCTCAAGGTGGAGAGAGCCATTTCGGTATAGATATGGATAACTATACCAATGACTTTGAAGCCGGTAATTTGTGTACTTTAACCCTTACACGTCAATCTGGACCGTTAAAGATAAAAGCTGGTTATTCCCAATTTACCTCTGTGAACGAGGCAACAAAAACTCTTGGACCTCTGCATAGAGGACTTGAGGCGGTGGCTGCCATTGCCGATAATTTATCCTTTCCTGATATTAAGGCAGAAGCTCTCTCTTTACGAAATAATATCTCATTTAAAGATAATGATGTTTCATATATGACTTTGGGGGCATCCTATGATAATGGAACGCTAATTGCACAGGCTGAAATTGGACGATCTGCTGCATATGGATATTTTATGCCAAATGCTGAAATGGGGTATCTGAGTTTAGGATACAGAATTGGAGATTTTACTCCATACGGCACATTCAGCAGCATAGACCCTAACAGTGATGTGAACAAGCCGGTCAGCGACTGGAGTGCCATAGAGTCAGAATCATTCCACTCTCAATCAATAGGTATAAGTAACAGCACACGGGCAGAACAATATACCTACTCTTTAGGATTGCGGTGGGATTTTAATAATCAGGCTGCATTAAAACTGCAATGGGATAACACTCATATCCGAACTTACGGTTACAGTATGTGGTTATGGGAAGGAGAGACCTTTGCACATGAGAGTAAAGCCAATCTTTACACGTTAAGCATGGAGTTTGTATTCTAATGACAGTGACAAATAATTTCATACTGGAAAATGTATCAGGATTAAAAAATATAATTATACATATTATCATCTGGTCAATTTTTGCCATGTTTTGTATGGAATTCACAAATTTGGTTGCTGCAGAGGAGATTGCTGTAGTTGTAAATATAAATAACCCTGTAAAGAGCCTGACATCAAGAGAGGTTTCTGATATCTTTCTTGCCCGTCGCAAGGTATTTCCCTCATCAGATGAAGCTGTTTTTGTGGTTGAGCAGCCACAAAACAGCAAGTTAAGGGAAGAGTTCTTCCGCCTTTTGAACCGGATGAAATTAAAGCAGGTCAACGCATACTGGGCACGCTTGCAGTTCAGCGGCGATGTTCAGCCTCCAAAAGCTCTCTCCAACAGTCAGGCTGTAATTAAAGTTATAAGAAACAATAGATATGCAATTGGATATATAGATGCCGAGAGCGTGGATGACTCGGTACATGTTATCCTCAATCTGAAAGATTAATGGTAATTAAATGAAATATTCACTACAGACTCTTCACCACAGATTGGTATTTCACGTTACCATTGGACTGCTTGCCTTCTCAACTTTTGCAGGGCTGCTAACATACTTGTACTCCTATGATCATCAACTAAAAATGAGCAATGCCATTCAGAAACAGCTTGTCCGAACTATTCAGACACAGGCTGAGGTTTCAGCATTTGCTGCTAATGAAGAGATTGGAACAGAAGTTATAAATGGTCTTCTTACAAGCCCGCTTATAAATTGTGTGCGGATTGAATCCTCTGATCTATTCAAGATGGAGAAGGCTACACAATCCTACATTGATACTGTAAAACTTCCAGCGGATAACGGAAAATCAAGTATTGATTTCACTAAAGGCACTATCTACCCACTCTTCTCTCCTGTTAATGATAAAGAGCAGATAGGCTCAATAACAGTTGTCCAAAATAATAGATATATTCAGGATGAAGCCACAAAAGTATCAATCATATTAACCACTCTTATGCTATCCCAGCTTTTAATGGCAGCTTTGCTCATAGTATGGGTATCCAAGCGGATAATAAGCACTCCTGTTGCAGATTTGGCAAGAAAAGTTTCTGACATCAGACCTGGCACAAACTCCTATGTCAGCATTAAACCTCTGCATCACAACGATGAAATAGGACTTTTATCCCAAAGTATAAATGCTCTGATTGACGATGCAGAACGTGCATTAACCCAAAGCATATTGGCAAGAAAGGCTGCTGAATCTGCAAGTCGTACAAAAAGCTCATTTCTGGCAAACATGAGCCATGAAATAAGAACACCCATGAATGCAATAATTGGTTTTACAAGCCTTGCACTTAAAACAGAGATGACTGTAAAGCAACATGATTACATCTTCAATATTAAATGTGCAGCAAAATCTCTGCTCCAGATCATCAACGATATCCTTGATTTTTCAAAAATAGAGGCAGGCAAGCTTACGATGGAATCAATTGATCTAAAAGTTGACAGAATTATGAACAATGTTTCAGCCATGATATCAACAAAGGCTTCCGAAAAGGGTATAGAGCTTATCACCACCATGAGTCCTGACCTGCCAGTTGCTCTTGTGGGTGATCCTCTGCGTTTAGAGCAGGTATTACTGAATCTTGCCAATAATGCGGTAAAGTTCACTCAGGCAGGTTATATTCTCATGAAAGCTGAAGTTGTCAAAAAGAGGGATATTAAATCTGCAGATGAATCATCCTCCCTTGATGAACACAGATGTACCGTCAAATTTTCAGTCTCTGATACTGGCATAGGAATGACTCCAGAAGAGATTGAGAATCTATTTCAACCATTTACCCAGGCTGACAGCACTGTAACCCGCAGATTTGGCGGTACAGGTCTTGGTCTGAGCATATCAAAACATATCGTGGAGATGATGGGCGGGAAAATTACTGTTGAGAGCAAGGCAGGCTCGGGTTCCACCTTCTCGTTTACCGCGGCTTTTTCAATCAGTCGGGATATTGATGGGCAGGGACATAAAATGCAGATGCAATGTTTTGATGAGCATCAAGCCTCAACTGGAAAGATGTCAGAAGATATTTTTTTAGAAACAGTTATTGCAAAGATCAAGGGTGCAAAAATACTTCTTGTTGAGGATAATCGTATAAATCAACAGGTGGCAAAAGAGATTCTTGAAGAGGCAGAGCTTGTTATTGATATTGCAGAAAATGGCAAGGAGGCTTTGGACAGGGTTGTAAATGGTTATTATGACCTTGTCCTAATGGATATCCAGATGCCGGTTATGGGTGGGTATGAGGCAACTTCTATTATAAAGAAAGAGAGGCGATTCAGGGACCTTCCAGTTATTGCCATGACTGCCCATGCCATGAATGGTGCTAAACAGTTATGCCTTGAAGCGGGTATGGATGATTATGTTTCCAAACCTATAGAGCCTCATGAGCTTTTTTCTGTCCTTGAAAAGTGGATAAAGCCAAGGGTAGTTGATGAGATCAACCAGGTATTTGATAGTCGTAACAAGCTAATCAAGACGATAGTGCCGGCTGGTCATGCAGCAGGACAGCAAGAGGATCAAGCCGCAGAACCTGAAAAAAAGAGTCTGTCAGATTTTGATTTACCGGAAACCATTCCAGGTATTGATATCCAGTCAGCACTAAAAAGGCTCAATGGCAACAAAAAACTGCTCAGACAACTGCTTGTTGATTTTAGAAAAAATTATGCATCTACAGCAGAAGAGATTAGAGTTCTGATAGACAATGGCGATCTCAATAGTGCGGAGCGTCTTGCCCACACAATCAAGGGTGTTGGTGGTAACCTTTCTGCTTTGGAGATAGCTGCAGCAGCACGGAAACTTGAGCATCGAATCACACGCAGTAAACATGATGATTCATCGACAGATGAGGGTGGAAAAAGTGATGTCCCCAAAGATATGACAGTCAAAAGTGATGTTCCGAAAGGCGATAGAGAAAAAGACGATAGTTACGATACCCTCATATCAAATATGAATCAAGCAATAGAAACTGTAATTAATGGGCTTAAAATTCTTGTAAAGATAGATGATAATCAGGATGGTCAACAGAACCTGCCGGTTGATCCTGAACGGGTTGCACCGATTGTGATCCAGCTTGCCAGATTTCTTAAGGCAAACGATGCCAACTCCCTCAACTCATTTGAATCGTTAAAAAATATAATGGTCAATTCGGTCTTCAGGGATATAATTCTTGATATGGAAAACCATATAGATAACTTTGACTTTGCTCCTGCCATGTCTGCCTTAAAGAAGATTGCCGGAGATATGAATATCTCTTTAAAATGAAAAATACTCACAGATACGTAGATATATTCAACAAAGACGGAGAGCTATTGCATAAACCGAGACAAAAATTACAGTATCTCTCTATTGTTATAATACTTTCTCTGTTCACCGCATTAGGTGCTCTTCTTTTTTATATAGCGAATGCAAGAATGTCTGCCTGTCCCTATGATACAACACTTGACTACCATTACAATTTTGATGGGACAGATGCAAAAATATTTGAATTAAAACTTCAAAACTGCAAATTCCAGCTACCCCAATTGCCCCAACTTATTGGTGGCAGTTACTCGGCTTTTCTTAAAATCAGCATAAGCACAAGATTTATGGGTAAGATATTTCAGCCTGAAGCCCAGTTGACATCTAATGATATTTCAATATCCGAATATTTTGAAAATGGTGCTCAGGGAGTTCGATATATCAACATCAGCTCTTTGCTCTCATCATCTTTATATCCGACCCAAATTGAGTTGACAAAAGCTCAGGATAAAAGAGCCATTCAGAAAAAAAGCGTTCAAATACAACTCAAAGGCAAGCGAGTTCTCTTCAAGGATCAGCCAATACAGTTGATTCTGTTTAAAAATCAGGATATTGCAAACTCAAGAATACTTATCATTGCACCCCATCCTGACGATGCTGAAATTGCAGCTTTTGGACTCTACAGCAGCCTAAGCATCCCTAACACTGCAAGACTTTCAGGCAATAGCAAAAATATCTATATCGTTACAGTAACTGCCGGT
>CAXNND010000067.1:0-7909 GCA_964203105.1 Desulfamplus sp. | reverse complement strand
GAAACATTGGCAATATTGGATAAAATAGAAGATACTGACGGACACTGTTCGATCTCAACTGAATCCTCAGCATCTATCTTAATGTGATTATACCATGGCAAAACTCCCAAAACCTTTTTGCCTGTTCTATTTTCTATCCACTCAACACCATCTTTGAACAGCTCAATATCTCCCCTGAAGCGATTTATGATAAACCCCTTGATCATATCTCTATATTTTTTAGGCAGACACTCAAGAGTTCCCACAATCTGCCCAAAAACTCCGCCTCTGTGAATATCTGCAACAAGAATCACATCTGCTCCTGCATATTCCGCCATCCTGAAATTTACAATATCTGACGGCATCAGATTCACCTCAGCACATGAGCCAGCACCTTCCAGAACTATCATTTCAAATCTTTCCTGAAGTCTGTCAAACGCATCACATGCAGCTTTAAAATAGTAATCCTTACGTGAATGGTAACTCATGGCTGTGCTGTTTTCAAAAGCCACCCCATTCAGAACCACCTGAGACCCTTTTTCACCTGTGGGTTTTAAAAGAACCGGGTTCATATCAACATGTGGAGCGATTCTGGCAGCTTCAGCCTGAACAATTTGTGCCCTTCCCATCTCAAGCCCTTCTGGCGTAATACCTGAATTGTTGGACATATTTTGAGCTTTAAATGGAGCAACTGATACTCCCATATCTGCAAGGTATCGACAGATGGCAGCAGCAACAACACTCTTGCCAACATCTGATCCTGTACCAAATATAGCAAGTGGTTTCATATTCTTCATTTTTCTATGCCAACCCGTGCCATGACACCCTGTTTGTAGTAGTGTTTTATCTCCTGCATCTCTGTAACCAAATCCGCTCGATCAATAACACCCTGAGTCGCCCCACGTCCTGTAATAACAAGCTCTGTCTGTTCCGGCTTTGCATCAATAAGGGCAATCAAATCCTGTTCTGAAAAGAGCTTGCACATCACCGCAACATTTGCCTCTTCTGCAATTACAAGGTCATGTTCCCCTTTTCTTAGAATCTCAATGAGCCTGTCATACCCCTTTGTGCCTGCCTCAATATCTTCTGGTGAAGGTAGTCCCTTTACAAATTTTCCAAGACCATACTGCTCAACTGTAATCTGCTCCTTGAATTTTTCCAGTGCCCTTATCTCAGAATAATCACCCTGTTTGAGAAACTGGACAATAAAAACCTTGAAACCCGCACCAGCAGCCCTAAGTGCAAGCCCAAGAGAAGCTGTGGTTTTTCCCTTACCATTTCCAGTGTATATCTGAACATATCCTCTTTTCAAAAAGCCCCCCTTTGTTTATATTTTTCGTTGTTTGGCTGTAAAAAAGATGCACTTCTCATCACTTCACATATCTTCTGCAATGGAAACTGTTCTGTCCCCAAGCATATTGACATAGCTTCCCATTTCATTGTCATACCAGCCATATATCACCGTCTGTGTTACAGGTACACGGATAGCTGTAGTTTTTAACGTTGCAATAATACTCTGATCAAGCCCTGGCACAGCAGCAAGATCGATATTTACCTCGGCAGTTCTGGTATGGGTTTCGTGCCCCTCAATAGTTGCGGTGGCTCTCGGGTTGCCAATCAAATCGCATGAGACATTCTGTTTGTCTGTGTAATGGAGATATCCTCTTGGGTCACTCTCCGCTGCCTGTTTGTAGATATTGTTGATAAAATCCCTTCTGATAGGCTGACCACCCTGAATATCCTCCTGAAGGTTAAGCACTAAAATGACAAGAGAACCTGTGCTTGTAGGAATACGGACAGACTCTGCAATAAACCCGATTTTTTGCATCTCCGGAATAACAAGAGCCAAAGCCTTTGCAGCACCTGTTGAGGTAAGAATTATATTATTGAGGATACTTCGATTTTTTCTCAGATCTGTCTTGCCAGCACCAGGGAGTCGATCCAGAACCTGCTGTGAACCTGTGGCAGCATGGATGGTTGCCATTGATGCTGAAAGTATTTTTTTGTAACCCAAAACATCAAGAACCGGTTTCATCATGTGGGCAAGGCAGTTTGTGGTGCAGGAGGCATTCGAGATGATGGTATGCTTTCTTGGATCATAAATATGATCATTTATCCCCATGACAGTTGTAATTGCATCTTCAGGCATTGCCCCTTTTAAATCCATCCCCTTGTCCTTGAGTTTAAATGGAGCTGACACAACGACCTTTTCTGCACCTGCTTTAAGGTGACCCCTGATCGAGCCTTTTGGATCTTCAGCAGGCTGGGCTGGATCGAGAAACTGTCCGGTTGTATCTACAACAATAGAGACACCATTCTCTTTCCATTTTATCTGCACCGGATTTCTTGCATCTCGCAGGAATCTAACCTTGATCCCGTCAACAACCATTGTACCATCTGCCTCATTTAGCTCGCTGATAACAGGAGTTGCGTTGCACCCGTGAAGATAGTTGGCAAGTCGCCCATAAGTTGAATCCCGCTCCATGTAGTGAGCAATATCCTCCATTCCACTGCCCACGTGTCTGCCCACATTGATAACAAGCTCATCAAAATATCGTCTGTTTATGTGATTCCATGCAGTGAGCTTGCCAATTCGTCCAAAGCCATTGATTCCGAGTCTGTTTGTATTCTGCATTATTCTATCCTTAATGATTTGTTATTGGTTCTGAAAATTGCCTGACATCTATCCATAAATTAATTTAACTGACAATATTCAATTGGTTTACAATCGGAAGTTCACCCTTGAAAATAGCACCTTCATGTCCATCCATGCTGATAAAGTCGCCTGAACTTAAAATGGTATCGTCAATAATACATCTTTTGTCAGTTTCGTGGCATACCATGTTCCTGTATCCTACAACACAGGTCTTGTCCAAACGATAAGCAACAATAGAAGCGTGTGAAGTCATGCCACCTCGTGCAGTGAGAAGACCGTCAGCAGCATGAATTTCCCGTATATCATCAGGCACAGTGTCATTTCTTACCAGTATGAGCGATGTGGCTGGCTCAAGCTTTTTCCATCTCTTTATATCTTCAAGTGTAAAGACAATTCTTCCGCTCACTGCCCCTCCACTTACGCCGATACCATTTCCCATATAACGTTCTGCCTCAATAGCAGACTCTTTGGCAGCAGGGTCAAATTCAGGTCTGACTTTACGCTCCCTTATACCAAGATCACGAGACTGGAGGATGTGCAGATCTTCAATATCAGGACCCTCAAAAGTGAACTCTATCTCCTGAGGACTCCATCCCCGTTTTCCCACAAGTTCTGCTGCCCAGTTCATAAGCCCTTGATAGATTTGCGGGAAATGGGTCTCAAGAGTAGTATCTGTGTTGCGCATCTCCCTCTCCTGCTGTGTAACTGATATGGGAAATGTGTTGACAAGCCCGGCAACCACATCCTCTCCCTGACTGCCCCGTGTAAAATCTCCCCAGAGGCTTATCTGATCCCTTGGAGATCGTGGATCATGGGTCAACACAACTCCAGTGCCAGAGTTGTGTGATATGTTGCCAAAAACCATCTGCTGAACTGTAATCGAAGTTCCCCAATCCTGGGAGAGACCAATTATCCGTCTGTACGCCTTTGCCCGAGGTGAGTCCCATGAGTCAAATACCATCTTGATTGCACTGAGCAACTGGTTAAACGGGCTTGAGTTTACAGCAAAACCAGATTGAATGATATGCTCTTTATATGCAAGGGCAACAGTTCGCATCTGCTCTCCTGTAAAATCTTTTTTGTATGGAATTCCCCACCTGTTCTTATGGTTGGTTATAATTGCGTCAAAAGCATCTCGCTTTAAACCCTTTGCCATACCAAAACATTGTAAGAAACGGCGATAATTGTCCCATGCAAGCCAGACATTGCCAGTCTGCTCTGCAATACCCTCTGCAATCTCCTCATTGATTCCAACATCAATAAATGTATCCATCATCCCGGGTTGGGAAATCACAGAACCACTGCGAACAGATAGCAAAAGAGTGTTTGAAGGATCACCAAATCTCTTTCCTGCTGATTTTTCAAGCCGTTCAAGCTCAATTTTCACCTGCTCCCTGAAGTTGTAACGTGCTGGCTGGTAGTAGTCGATAAGCTCACGGTAGCGAAACGCCTCGGTAGTTATGATAAACCCCGAAGGAACAGGAAGCCCGCATGCAGAGAGGGTCATAAGATTATTTCCCTTGTTGCCAAGATCCATGGCTCCAAGAACCCATGGCTTTGGGTCATTAAGAGAGGTGATGATCTTTTTAGGATCATACATCAAAAGTTTCTGGAGATGCTCTGATGGCAAACCCTGTGCCTGCTGAAATAACGTGGTCTGGATTCTGGTCAGAAAGTTGTCCAACTGCTGCAACCCCAATGATGATGCCATCCTGTCACGAAAAAATATCTCTGCAACCCTCTGTTTTATCTCAAAAGCATCTCTCTTTCTTTGCCCCTTGGCAAGTTCAACCTCATGATGTTGAGCGTCCAAAGGAGATGCGTGGATGTTCGACCCGACACCGTCTTTACGAAAGTGGTATTTGCCAAGAATATATTTTGTCGGCATCTGAGCCAGTATGCTATTGAGATTCTCCTGATGGGTGGTGTGAAAGTAGTCATTTATTATATTTTTAACTGCCTTGTTAAGTGCCTGAAAAATATCTAAATATTGTGTGAATGTAAATCCCTGCACGCCAAGGGAGTGGGTCAAAAGGTTCATCTGGAACTCATATTCGGTTGATGTGATTCCATCAAGATTTAAAGCAGCGTAAAACATCTGAAGCCTGTTTCTTATCTTGTGAACGGTCTCTCTTGTAATTAGAGTAAGATCAAGCTCCTCAACCAGCTCCTCAAACAGAGGGTTGACCATTGATTCCAAACGAAACGTAAGTCCTAAAGCATCAAATTTTGGCTCATGGTAGCTTCCGTAAAGGGAAGGAATATCTGTGGTAACGTGCCTTTTTTTGAAAATATCCTCCTTTGCCTCATACTGCTCTTCTGAAAGCAGCTCCCGTTTAAGCAATCTTAAATAGTTGAGCAACTGCTGAAGTTTCCATTTGACCTTGGAATCTGGCTTCTCCTGCTCTGCCAATGCCTCTTTAAGTTTGTCTATGTGTGGGATATGAGCGGTGTTGACAACCTCTAAATACTTGTTGATCTCTGTAAATGATGGCGTGTATTTCTGATAAAGCAGCTTGTATAGTGTGATAAGGGAGATAACCCTTTCGTGATCCTCGTTTGATGCATCAGAAGAGGTGTTATCAGCAAGAGTGGCTCTGATCTGTCTGCCAGGCATATTAAGAAGGGCAGCCGGAAATTCAACATCATTGTTGTGGAGAGAACATCTGTTTTTAAGATAGTTGATGTCTGAATGGACACCGTTAACAAATAGCCCTGTTCCAGGTTTTTTACCCGACAAATCTGCTGAATCGCCTGTCTCGTTTGCCACTGCCATCTGACCAATAAAATCCTCTGGAACATAGGGAGTCAGATACGTTGTATCCCGAGTGAGCCAGTATTTAAAAATCGCCTCGGTCATCCCGATAATGCGGTTGCTGCTCTCAACATGGATACGTTTACGATAAAAATGGATCAGGATATCCTTTCTATGACACATCTCATCCAGGTGGGTTGAAGTGTCGCGGATAGCCCCTTCAGCACCAATCTCGTTAAAATAGACTGGAAATAGTCGTGTGAGCTGCTTTACAAGGTTATAGACAGGTTCAATTGGACTGTTGAGCAGTCGTGTAATCTCGCGAGGAAAGAGGTCAGTATCCTTAATGAGTACACCATAAATTGACAGATAAATTATAAGGTGTGAGATAAGGCGAATTGACCACGACGGATTGATGGCAACGAGTGCAATCCAGACTCTCAAGTTTTTGATATGTGTAGTGTTATCCTTAAGTTGCCAGTCTCTGCCAACCCCTTGCACTATTGGGATCTGAAACCCCGCATCAATTACACAGTCAAGAAAAAAATGTACAAGAGCACTGTCACCGGTGTTATAGACCCCTTTGCCCATATTGAGAATTGAATCAAGAATAGTTTCCGGAAACTGCTCTGATCTGAGTTTCAGAATTGTAAATGTCTGACGTATAAGTTGCTGAAGGTAAGCCCGATTTTCCACACCAATCAGCCACCTTAAGGTACGGTTGATATCCTGCAATGTGGCTATATGAATCATGGAGAGTCCAGGGATATTTAAAATATGAAACAGGCAAATAACCTTCCAGTGGTTGCCCTGGCGACTTGTGCTGCCTGCTTCAAGGAGTCGTGCAGGCATGGATTTATAAATCTCTATTATCTCGTTGTTCTCTGGAAAACGGGTAAGTTCAATTGTGAGTTCAGGAGAGTTCAGGTTATCTTGATACTGTTCTCTCAAAACTGCAAGACGGTTCAGTTCATCTGCCATTCTTCCATGTGATATCGGGGCAAAAAGCTCTTTTACACTGTTTGGTGTTATTTTTTCAGACACCATCCTGTCAGATATTTCACCACCTCTATTTCGTTCTGTAGTTTTATTTCGTTCACTAACCATCTCCTCAATTTCATGCTCAAACCACGATAGAGGATCATTTTCATTGAGCCAGCTTCTGTATGCAGTCTCATGGTAACGGAACAGAAGATTGTTGACAGCTTGCCAGTCTATAAGATTATTTTTTCTATTGCCCGCAATTTTTGTTATCTGTATGGCTGTACGGTTTAAACGGTAATAGCTTCTTGAAAAGAGGAGAAGCGTCTGATCGCTGCTGTTGGCGATACGCTGAAAAGTTTCATTGAGAGCCGGGACGATAGTATCAAAGTTTCTGTCTGAGGCATTGATAATTTTCTGGATAAACTGCATCAGATAATCAACAGCATCTGCCTGTATGGCTGCTCTTGTATTAATTTGTGTAGATTGAAACCATCCTCTGTTTTTCTGTGGCTGTCTCTCCTGGTTTGCCCTGATAGCATCGTGAAAAATGTTTAGAAACAGACCTGTCACCTCAACTGCATTTTGGTGGGATAACAGAAGGTGAAGATTATCAAAGGCATATCTTCGGGCTTCAGATATAATGAACTGCCAGCTTCTCATCGGGTTGGATAGCTCTTTTAGAAAGGTGACAAGTTCCTGACGATATCCTTGATACCGTTCAAAAACAGTTAGAACTATCTTGTATTTCGCCTCTATTTCAACATGAACACGAGTCTCTTCAAGATTGGCTTTGAGTGCCTTTGATCTGATTTCTGGATTTGATTCTATTGTCAACGATACACCTCTGAAAAATTTAAAAACAAACTTATTGAAATTTGTTCTAACCTTTAAAAAACATCTTTTCAATCAGTTCTGCAACACTACCGATATCATTTATATCATATAAAGGAACATCTGTTTCTATATTTATATCGGATGCCATAGCGATAAGAGGTGTAACTTCACCTTTCCGGTAAAGCGGAGATTCATGGGCACTACTTCTGAATATCTCAATCTGGGGTTTATTTGCACTTTTATACCCCTCTGTAATTACGATATCTACATCCATAAAGTAACTGCTAACAAGAGTGTCAACGGTCATCTCTTCGCTCACATCCTTTATTAACGATATTTTCCACGGCGAAGAGATGACAACTGTCTCTGAGCCAGCCTGTTTATGTTTGTACGTATCCTTTCCCTCGTGATCAATATCAAACCCGTGGGTATCATGTTTAAGAGTTCCAACTCGATAACCTCTCTTTTTCATCTCTTGTATCAATTTGACAATAAAGGTTGTTTTTCCGGCTCTTTTTTTGCTTATTATAGAGATGACCGGCGGAATGCTTTTTTTCTGCGGGATGCTGTTATCCTTCATAGCTATTAGTTATCTCCATATCCTGTCTCCATTAAGTTTTAGATTGAAATTCAACTATATTTTGCATACAAATATAATTTTTTGTCAAGTAAGGCTATTGGTATGGAACAAAAACTTTGAG
>CAXNND010000066.1:0-7916 GCA_964203105.1 Desulfamplus sp. | reverse complement strand
GTAAGAGTTGAAGATGCATTAAAAATGTTAGCAGATGGTGAATTTAATACCGATTTTATCGCAAAAGCAAATTTTTAGTGGTCAGTGTATCGCTACTTTTTAGGTATCGCAAGATTTGACAACCTTTTAAAAGTTGTCAAATCTCAAATAGACAGGGGTATTTATATCTGCCCCGATGAGCTTAATGCAAAAATAACCATCTTCTGCATCATACGCTCCTGAACAGTTCTCGGGTTAGAAAGATCCATTCTTTCAAGATAGGGGATTGCCTTGTCAGGTATTCCACCAATACTCTTGGTTATGAGTCCTGGCATTATGGCAAACTTGTTTTGTGCCGCAAGCTCCTTAAACCCTCTGAGAGCCTTTCCAAGGATAATCTCCTCGTTTGTGAGAGCCGTTCCAAATGGGAATGCGGCAAAAAAACCCTCATTACGGTAAGGGGCAAGTTTAGCTTCAATACTTTCAGGCAGATTATCCTTGAAGTGCTGGGGAATCGACCATTGACCATCTATCTTTCCCGCCCTTTTTGCCTTCTCAAGCAGCTCTTCCTGAAATCTGGAATCTGCAATGCAGATCAGCCGTCTCATAACCTCACTGTCTGGTCGTCCCCTTACATCAGCAATACCATACTCAGTAACTACAATATCTCGCAGATGCCTTGGGATGGTGGTGTGTCCATACTGCCAGACAATATTGGAAACAGCTTTCTGTCCATCTCCTCTGTAACTTCTGATCATTGTAATGGCTCGCCCATCTTCCAGCTCATGTGCCATTGAGACAAAATTATATTGTCCTCCAGGTCCGCTTATTATTCTGTTGTCTTCAAGACCATCAGCTACAATTGCACCACTTAGTGTTGCCATCAATCCGGCATTGATAAATCTGCCATGTTGCCGTTGAAGCCTCTTGATCTTTTCGTTGCCGTAGAGATGGTTGACATAGTCAACGCTTCGCATGTCAATCAGTTTAAGCCGCTCATCATCCATATCCCGTAAATCCTCATAAAAACTGTGAGGACCTATAAAAAAACTTGCATAGAGTGCAATTCCGTTTTTAAGGCTATTGCCAAGACATGACGAGATAACAGCGTCAAGATTCTCAGATACAGACATATCAAGCGGATAGCATTTCCCGTTTAGAATCGCACAGCCGTTTTCGTATCCAAGCTCTGATCTGAAAATGCCAAATCGCTGAAAAAATTCAAACTCACTCTTCTTGATTCTTGTGTGTACAAGCTTTCTTCTGAAAATCTCCCTGAATATCTCCTCAACCTGATTTTCATTAAATTCATTCTCATTTATTACCGTCTGGAGTCTTGCATCTTCATAGACTTTTCTTTTTATGATGTCTGACTTGAAAAGCTCAATAAGGCTGTCAACAAGCATTTCAGATGATCCCAAGAGACCCTTGTCAAAAGCATCAGTGCCGCCCACAGAGTCAATCAAATCCTGAAATTTTGTATAGATACCTGATCTGTCAAGAAACTTTTTATATGTATTATTATGTTTGTGTCGCATCTCAATACCAGCAACAATAGCGTCGCCAAGAGAGCCAATACCTACCTGAATTGTACCGCCATCCTTTACAAGGGTGCTTGCGTACATTCCAATCATCCAGTCAACCGTGTTCACTGGCTCTTTAGGTGCTCCAAAGAGTTTGAAATTATAATCAGGATTATCAATCACCATGTCGTAATACTCCGGTTTTATCACAGCATCACCGTACATGAATGGCATCTCCTGATGAGTCTGGGCAATTACGGCAATTGTCCTGCCGTTTGCTCTCTGTTCCTTAAGTAATCTTGCACCATCAAGATGTGTATCTGGATTTGACCCCATACTGAAAAGAGTCTCACCGTTTATCTCTTTTTTTGCTACAAGCTGTGCTACTACATTGCAGCCATTAATAAAGGCATCCCGCACAGCATGAGTATAGTTGGAACCAAGATAGTGCTGGGCAGCATGGGCATTACCTATCCATCCGGCAGCCTTGTTAAAAAACTCCATGAGAATAAAATTGGAGGGTATCTGTTTTTTTCTCATATCAAGAACATATTCCAAATCCGGAAAATCTTCCCATATACGTTCGACTAATGGTTGCATAAACCGTCTTTCAAGCTCGCTTGACCATGTTGGTTTCTCCAGAGAAACCGCTGTAATCAAGGTGAAATGGAGGGTTTGATCTCTCTTGGCTCTTCTGTAGATTGCATTAATCAGGTGGTTGGGCTTTGCAAGTGCCAGGGGAGCTGCAAGTACAATCTTTTTCCCCACTTTTGCAATGAGATCATCAACACACTTTTCAACATCAGAATAATATTGAGGAGCTTTAGTTTCCAACATTCTTCCGATCCCCCT
Source organism: Desulfamplus sp. (assembly GCA_964203105.1). Taxonomy (GTDB): domain Bacteria; phylum Desulfobacterota; class Desulfobacteria; order Desulfobacterales; family Desulfobacteraceae; genus Desulfamplus. The sequence continues at coordinate 5,562 of CAXNND010000066.1, read as the reverse complement.
TTTTTAAAAATAAACTTTAAGTTATTTGTGCTAATTCACAATACTGGGTTTTATCCTTCAACAAAAAGTTTTAAAGAGTCAATAAACTCAGGGTCTTCCTGCTCCATTACGGCAATAATAGATTTATGCAGTCGTCGTTTATGTTCTCCGAATATTCCACGTTTTTTTTGAAATATTCGGGCAAATGCCATGACATCGGCATAAAGTTCAGACAGATCAGCACTTGACTTCTCAATAATATGGTGTCGCTCCAGCTCATCTGCTCCGATCCGTCTTCCGGTCAGTTTGAGTTCATTGAACTTATATTCTGGAATAGCTTTGCGGACAAAGGCGATCATGCCTGGCAGGAAGGGAATATTTATATCAACCTCGGGAAAACAAAAAAAACCGCGATCTCTCTTCATAAACCTGAAGTCACATGCACAGGCAAGCATTGCCCCATTGCCAAACGCATGTCCGTTGATTCCGGCTATAACAGGAATGGGCATGGTCAGTAATCTTTTGAATACACTGTTCATCCCGTACATAAATGCCTTGATGCTGTCAAAATCCTTTTCACCGATTTTTCCAACCATCCACTCAATGTCAACCCCCTGTGAAAAATTTTTCTCATCTGACGAGGTTATCACCAAGGAGAAGATCGACTCATCTGCCAGTATATCATCAAATAGACTGTTCATGGTTTTGGCAAAGTCAAGATTCTGGCGGTTTGCTCCATTGCACATGGTAACTACTGCTACTGTTCCATCTTTTTTCCATTCAATCACAGACACGCAAAAACTCCTTTCAATTCCATATTTGTTTAATCAGGTTTAAATCCAGAGTGTAAATATACGGTTTATTTTACACTATTCATATTACAATATTTGAGTTTATTAATTTATTCATTTTTCACTACTACATACTAAGGTTTTAATCAAGAACGTTTCACCCGTTTTTTTGACAGCGGCTATCTAAAACGCATCAATGTTTTTTATGAGAACACCATCATAGCTTTAATCAAAATATGATTGACATAGTTTCTTATTTCTGGTTATCTCAAAGATTATTATTATATTTTGATACAGATTTATTGTAGAATATACTCAGCTTCGCTGCAATTAAAGATTGTATTGAAATTCCTTAGCAAAAACAAACGCTCGCAGAATAAACACTCTATAAACCCATAGAACATTTCTTTTAATCTATATAATGCACAGGAAAACGCCATGATAATTGGACTTGATGTTGGCGGAACCCACACTGACGCCGTTCTGATAAACGAAAATGGACTTGAAAGAGAGATAAAAGTCCCGACCGATACCTCAAACCTTTTCAATACCGTTCTTTCAGGATTTGACCTGCTGCTTGATGGCATTGACCTGGCTAAAGTCAAAAGGGTGGTCATAAGCACTACACTTACTACCAACAGCGTGGTGCAGAAACAGCTCAATCCTGTAGGCATAATTGTCTCATCAGGACCAGGTATTGACCCTCAACTGTTTCGTAGAGGTGACCATTTTTATACAGTTGCTGGCTCAATAGATCACCGAGGCAGGGAGAGAGCACCCATTAATCGGGCAGAAATTGAACATGTCTCGGATACTATTAAAAACGCGGGGATTGAATACGTTGGAGTCATTGGAAAATTTTCACCCAGAAATCCTGCCCACGAAATTGAAATAAGGGATATACTTAAAAAAAATTTCCACACAATTTTCCTTGGACACCGTGTATCAGGCAATCTCAACTTTCCCCGAAGGATCGCAACAGTTCATCTTAATACCGCTGTTTACAGCATGCACAAGAATTTTTTTAATGCTGTCAACGATACTCTGAAACAAAAGGGGTTAAAAGCACCAATCCAGATACTTAAGGCAGATGGCGGTACAATGAACCTGTCAACATCAATGGAGTTTCCTGGTCAGACAATTCTGTCAGGGCCGGCAGCAAGCGTGATGGGTTCTCTCCATCATGCACCGGCAGACAAGGATGTTATAGTTCTTGACATCGGTGGAACCACGACAGATATTGCCATTCTTGTTAACAAGGCACCGCTACTGGAGCCTGTAGGAATCGGGCGTGGAAAATACAAGAGTCTTATAAGGGCACTGCAGACAACATCCAGAGGGATCGGTGGTGACAGTCAGGTAACTGCTATAGAAAAATATGTTGAAAAGACAGATGGAGAACTAAGCGATAATGAAACGGGTTCCCGTAAAAAAATCAAGGCTTTGCAGATAGGTCCAGGCAGGCAGGGACCTGCTTTGGCATTCGGAGGACCCGCACTCACCCCGACGGATGCTATGATATGGCTTGGCTTCATGGATGGTGGGAACAAAAAACTATCTGAAGAGGGGTTGTCGCTTCTTGCAGAGACACTTGGAATATCTGTAAATGAAACTGCTGAAAAAATTTTCCATCAGACCTGTGAAACTATTGTCGGGGTTGCTAAGCAGATGGTTGATCAGATAAACAGGAAACCTGTCTATACTGTTCACGAATTTCTTGAAGGATACAAGATTAAACCTCAGGAGATACTTCTGCTCGGAGGTCCCGCCCCATATTTTGCCCGTGAAATCGAAAAAATATCAGGTATAAAAACAACGGTTGTGCCTAACAGTGGTGTTGCCAATGCTGTTGGTGCAGCACTTGCGAGGACAACCTGCGAGGTCTCTCTGATTGTCGATACGGAACGAGGAGTTGCCACAGCACCTGAGGAGGACTTTACAGCATCAGTTTCAAACGCATATCGTAAAGAGGATGCAATAAAAACCGCCCTTGCCCTTTTGGAGAAAAAGGCTGTCAACTCCGGTGCAGATTTAAGAAATTTTGAGGCAGAGACAACAGAGTTCCAATCTTTTAACATTGTGCGTCAATTTGCCTTGCGGGGAAAAATGTTCAGAATCAAAATGCAGGTAAAGCCAGGACTTATCAAAGGTTTTGATCATGGTTTTTAATAAAAAACAATCGCAAACAGGCTAACTGTAAAGGTTTGTCCACATATATAAATAAAGAGGTATTCATGCTCAAATCACCTAAAAAAACAGGTCTTGTATTCTTTCCGGCATTTGACTGGGCAATTGACCCCACCCACCCGGAAAGGGAGGAGAGACTTCTATATACTCAGGATCAGGTGGCAGAAGAGGGAATCTTTGATATAAACGGCATTGTAGAGTACAAGCCGGAACTTGTTACAGCAAAAGAGATCAGACGTACCCATTTCTGCGTGCCGGATGAGGCTTCCATTACCACTGAATCCCATCTCATAAGTGCAGGTGGTGCTACAAGAATTGCCAAAGCTGTCATGGAGAAGAAGATTGACAATGGCTTTGCACTTGTTCGACCTCCTGGACATCATGCAATGCGAGTAAGTCATGGCGGCAGGGGGTTTTGCCACATCAATATTGAAGCGATAATGGTGGAGCTGATTCGTCAGCAGTACGGAGTCAGAAAGGTTGCAATTGTCGATACAGACTGCCACCATGGCGATGGAACAAACGATATTTACTGGCATGATCCAGACACACTTTTTATATCAATACATCAGGACGGAAGAACACTCTACCCAGGATCAGGATTTACAGGAGAGCTTGGTGGTCCAAATGCCAAAGGCAGTAATCTCAATATTCCTTTGCCACCTGCTACAGCCACCGAGGGTTATCTCTATGTTATACGCAATGCTGTTCTTCCCGCACTTGAAGAGTTTCAACCTGAAATCATTGTAAATTCAGCGGGTCAGGATAACCACTATACAGACCCTCTGACCAACATGAAATTTTCAGCTCAAGGGTATGCAGAACTTACAACGCTTCTGAAACCTGATATCGCTGTACTTGAAGGTGGTTACTCTATTGAGGGTGCGCTGCCCTATGTAAATCTCGGGATTATTCTTGCCCTTGCAGGTCTTGATTATTCAAGTGTTATTGAGCCTGATTATGATGCTGAACGGTTAAAACAGTCATCTCATGTCACTGACAACATCAAGAGAACAGTTGATGTAATTAATGAATACTGGCACAAACGTTATGAAATGAGAGATAAGGCGGGTAAACATGGCGAGATTCAGGAACGCCATCGTGAGGTATTTTATGATACTGACAATATTTTTGAACGCCAGAAGGAAAAGGTAAGGATATGCAGAGACTGTGCCGGTGCCCTTGAAATCGACTCTAAAGCATCTCCAGGACTGCATATACTGGCGGTTCATATTCCTCTTAATGCCTGCTCTGCCTGTATAGAGACCGGATATGAGATGTTTGATAATGCGACAAAACGAAAATATGACAGGATATTTTTGCAAGACAGACCCAAAGATTCATATATCGTAAGGTAAAAAATTATGGATTTTGAAAAGTTGATAACTTAAAATTCATTATGGATAGGTAACCGGCTTGAAATATCTTGAAAAACGGGCGGAGATGATTCGTGCTATACGCAATTTTTTTTATAGCAAAGATTATCTTGAGGTGGAGACTCCCATTAGAATCCCCACTCCAATACCGGAGGAGCATATTGCCCCATTTGAATCGGAAGGGTGGTATCTGCAATCATCCCCTGAAATCTGCATGAAAAGACTTGCGTCTCATGGATATGGAAAAATATTCCAGATATGCAAGTGTTTCAGAAAGGATGAAAGGGGGGATCGTCATCTCACAGAATTAACAATGCTTGAATGGTATAGCAAAGATTACTCATACATGGAGCTTATGGATGAGTGCAAGGAGATGATAGGTTATGTTGCTGGTGAGTTGTTAATACCCGTCAGAAATATGGCTCAACCAGATGCGACAGAAGCTGGACTATATATTGATTATGGCAATTATCGAATATCGATGAATAACCAATGGCAGCAGATTACAGTCAGTGAGGCATTTGAGCGATATGGCAGCATGACTATGGAAGAGGCAGAAAAAACGGGCTGTTTTGACGAAATAATGGCATTTGAAATTGAGCCTTGCCTTGGATTGAAAGTTCCGACATTTATCTATGACTATCCAGCTTCAATGGCATCACTTGCAAAGTTGAAACCCAATGAGTCAAACTTACATAAAAACGATCTTGCAGAGAGGTTTGAGTTATACATTGCAGGTATTGAACTTGCTAACGGCTTTTCAGAACTTACTGATCCTGTTGAGCAGAGAGAAAGACTTCTGAACACTGTTAGAAAAAGAAAAGAAAAAGTTATGCCAATACCTGAGTTTTTTATCAAAGATTTGGCAAAATTACCAAAAACCGCTGGCATAGCACTTGGAGTTGACAGGCTTGCCATGATATTTACAAACTCACCAGCAATTGATGATGTTGTAGCATTTACGCCCGAAGAGTTATAGAGAGGAGGGGGAAGACGAATAATCCTTACGTATGTTCAAATTCCACAGATTTGCAATTATAAAAGCATCCATCAAACCCAAAATGCCTGACAAGGCACACTGTTCATAGGCAATAAATGTTACCTTGATCATATAGTCCTCCTGAATATTATTGTCTGATGATGAAAATTGTCATGGTGTTGCCATGACACAAATTGAGGGAGTAAAAACAACGTCCTTTTTCACCCTTAATTTGGCATTTATGCCACTT
>CAXNND010000065.1:0-7927 GCA_964203105.1 Desulfamplus sp. | reverse complement strand
CGTGGATTGAAACCAAACCATTAGCAGGAATGGCAACATTAATCAGGTCGCCCTCTCCACGGGGGCGTGGATTGAAACTCTTACCATGATATGATTTGAGTGTAGCCTTTTTAAATCGTAAAATATGTTAAGCTGCTTTGTATTCCTCTACGTCATCCGTACTTGAATAGCCATCTTCAATCGTCAAGAACGGAAGTATTTTGTGATAAAGTCTATCTCTTTCTATCTCCATATGATAAGCCCGGTAAGCATCCCAATCATTACTGGTATAAACATAACGTAACAGCAGCAATGATATTTCTGAACCAATATCTCCACTACCTTTAACCGCAAAATACCCTTTTAATGCGAATAAACCAATTTGCATTGCTCTGCTAAATATTGCTTTTTCCATCTCACCGGCTTCATATTCAACCGCCATCTTGCTAACGAACTCAAAAAGTTCTTTTACTTGATTATTTCCCTCAATTATGCTCTGTTCCAGCATTGAATGCTTGCATTGTATATTTCCTTCCTTTCTTTGTTGTTAATAGACTTTATTGCTAAACAATCTATTGCTATAACAAAAAAGGCTTTGCAAGCATTCTTTTATAATCTGTTGTATCTCAAATAGTTAAACTATACTTCAAAAAGGCTACACTCCCCGTTAGAATGGGTAGTAGAACGAATGGGAGATTTGCCGTTGCCAAGGAGGCCAAATAGTATGGCGATGGAATCTTTTGATATTACAGGCTGTCCCGCTTTATGGCGGTGGCCTAAAATTCATATTGACCAGCCAATGAAGTTTGTTTATTATTTTTCGCTGACAAATATAACAATGGCAAAGACATTTCTACCTGATAATTTAAGGACAAATAAAATAATGAGCAGCTTCTATATATTTATTGCAAGATTGATTCTCGGAATGATGTTTGGAGTGTTGCTGACAAAAATTTTCCGACCAGATTGGTCCATGATGCATGGATTTTCCATGGGTGTACTACTTGTAGCTGCTGCCTATCTTATGCAGGTGATGAGAAACAGAAAGACAAGGTAGTATAGAATAAAAACACTTCAAAGGAGTTGCAGATCGTTGAAACAGATCATTCTTGGAACAGCCGGGCACATTGACCATGGAAAAACAAGCCTCATCAAAGCTTTAACAGGGATAGAAACAGACAGATTAAAAGAGGAAAAGGAACGGGGTATCACAATAGAACTTGGTTTTGCCTCCATTGTCCTATCTGATGGGAATGTTGTAGGAATTGTAGATGTGCCTGGACATGAGAAGTTTGTCAAGAATATGGTTGCAGGTGCAAGCGGTATTGATATTGTTGCCATGACAATTGCTGCTGATGAAGGTGTAATGCCTCAGACCCGTGAACACATGGAGATATGTTCCCTCATGGGTATCAGATATGGTTTTATTGCCATGACAAAGATAGATCTGGTCGATGAGGAGCTTATGGAGCTTGCTCTGGAAGATATCAAAGGATTTGTAAAGGGAACTTTTCTTGAAAACAGTCCTATTGTTCCTCTCTCTTCGACCACCGGAGAGGGGCTTGATCTGTTCAGAACCACACTTGAGAAAATCTGTGACGAGATACCGGAACGTCCGTTTTCTCCAATATTCAGGCTGCCGGTTGACAGAGTTTTTTCGATGAAGGGTTTTGGTACTGTGATTACAGGGACATTAGCATCTGGTAAGGTTAGTGTTGGTGAAAATATAATGGTCTTTCCATCACTTGTAACTTCAAAGGTTCGGGGTATTCAGGTTCATGGGCAGAGCGTTGAATCGGTATCTGCGGGTACAAGAACAGCCATTAACTTCCAGGGTCTGGATAAGGAGCTTGTCAACCGTGGAGACATTCTCTCCACACCCAATACTTTAAGACCAAGCTATATGGTTGATGCCTATCTTCAATACCTTTTAAGCAATGCCAAATCGGCAAAATCACGCACAAGAGTCCGTTTTCATTCAGGAACCAGTGAAGTAATGGGCAATGTTATCCTTTTAGACAGACAAGAGTTGATGCCAGGAGAGACTGCACCGGTTCAGATAAGGCTTGAATCTCCTGTCTGCTGCATGAATGGAGACAGGTTTGTCATCAGAAGCTACTCCCCTGTAAAAACTGTTGGCGGTGGTCATATTCTCAATCCTGTTCCCAAAAAACACAAGTTATTCAACCAGGAGATCATCGGTGGACTCAATGCTCTTGTTGAAAACGATCCAGAACAGAGCGTGTCATTTTTTATCAGCCAGGGTAATTTTTCGGGTGTCTCTTTTGACGATCTCAGAATAATGACAAGTATTGCTGACAAACGGCTTGACACTCTCCTTCAAAAGATGCTCGCATCCCGTCATATTATCCAGACAGACAAGGACAAGCGGATTTTTGTGCATGGAGATGTTGTTGCTCAGTTGTGCTGTGATATTATTGTTAAACTTGAACTATACCACCAGGAGAATCCGTTAAAGGAGAGCATGTCAAAGCAGGAGCTTAAATCCAAATTCAGGGCATTTCGGGATAAGGATTCAAAACTCTTTCCTATTGTGGTCGCAAGGCTTGTAAAGGATGGCAGCATCGTACAGGAGGCAAACGAAATAAGGCTCTCTACACACAAGGTGGCACTAAAAGTTGATCTTCAGGCTGTAAAGGAGAAGATATCCAGAATATATGAAGAGACAGCTCTTACACCACCGTTTTTCAGGGATGTGTGCAGTGAACTTGATGTGGATCAGAAGACAGGCAGAGATGTGCTGCAAATGCTTATCGATCAGAAAAAAGTGGTCAAAACCAAAGAGGATCTCTATTTTGATATCAAGGCAATTGATGATTTGGAACATCAGCTTGTTGAGTTTCTAAACCGGTCAGGAGAGATCACAACCCCGCAGTTTAAGGATATGACGGGAATTTCCAGAAAATATGTCATTCCTCTTATTGAATATTTTGACTCTGTAAATCTGACCATAAGGGTTGGAGATACGCGTCAGTTAAGAAAAAGCAGATAAACTGATCAGAATGTTTAAAAAAACGGAAAGCCCGATTAACTAACGACACAATTAAAAAAAGGAGAAGATGAATTGAAGCGGAACACAATTGTTACAGTATGTTATTTTATCTTGATGGTAGTTGTCATCGTTATGCTGAACAACGGTGGAAGTCTTACTGGAAAGAAACATGGTGAAACAGCAGGGCATGATACTAAAGTATCATCAGGAACAAGCGATGATCCGGCTGCATACAAGGAGGCACTTGATCCTGATTCAGAGGCAGCAAAAATTGCTTCTATCAACAAGGCTCTTGATGCAATAGCCCCATCTCTAAAAACATTAGGAGAAGGTGATGTAAAAAATCCCCTTGCCTCCAAGATTTCACCTGATGCTGCACTTGTAAAACTACAGGATGGAAATATACGGTTTGCAAAGGGAGAGTCAACCCATCCCAATCTTGATGCAAAAAGGCGTCTTCTGGCAGCCACTGAAAATCAGGCAAAACACGCATTTTCAACAGTGTTTACCTGCTCAGACTCAAGAATACCTGTGGAGGCAATCTTTGATGCAGGTGTGATGGATATTTTCACTGTACGTGTTGCCGGTAATGTGTGCGATGTTGATGAAACAGGCTCTATTGAATTTGGCGTTACTCATGTCAATACCCCTGTAGTTGTTGTTCTTGGACATACCCAGTGTGGAGCCGTCACTGCTGTAAGTCAGTCTCTACAGGGTCATGGTAATCTACTTGAAGGCAATATACTGCAGCTTGTTGACAATATTCAACCTGCCGTTAAAAAAGCTATGGAGCTTAATCCGGATATCAAAGGCGATGATATTATTCCCATTGCCATTGAGGAAAACGTATGGACGGCGATTGAGGAACTGCTTGTGAAGAGTCCTGTTACAAGAGATTTTGTTGCAAAGGGATATATAAAACTGGTTGGGGCTGTATATGATATCGGGACTGGCAATGTAAACTGGCTTCCTGAACAGAAGACACTTGAGATTCTCTCAACCATTCCTGCATCATAATAGTGCTGATTTGGTTTATAAAATACAACTATTTTTAAAGGAAAAATAATTATGGATATTGGCATCCTTCTTCCTCATCATGCAAAATATCGTCCGGATCATACAGCTTTTGTCTGTGGCGAAGAGCGTTTCACCTATCGTCAGTTCAACAGATATGTTAACCGACTGGCTAACGCCCTTCTGAACTCTGGTCTTAAAAAGGGAGACAAGTTCGCGACTGTGCTGCCCAACTGTGTTGAACTGATGGCTGCATATTGGGCTGCTGCAAAAACAGGTCTTGTAATTGTCCCTTCCAGTACCATGCTAAAAGAGAGCGGTCTTTCGGTTCTTCTACAAAGCTCAGATACTGCACTGGTGATTGCAGATGCCTCTTTTGCAGATATGTTGGGTACTATCAGGGGTGAACTTCCATATATTAAGGATGACCATTATATTTTAGTTGGACAGCAGAAAGCTATTCATGGGTTTAAATCATATAACTATTTTATAGCAGACTCATCTGAAGAAAATCCAGAAGGTATCATTTTAGATGATAGTGATATCTACAACATTATGTATTCAAGCGGTACTACAGGTGCCCCTAAAGGTATTATCCATACTCATTATGTAAGGGCTATGTATTGCACCATTTTTTCTTCATCATGGCGGATGAATCCTGAGAGTGTGGTACTCCATGCAGGTGCAATTGTTTTTAATGGAGCAATGCTTGATCTTATGCCCTGGATGTTCTTGGGAGCCACCTATATTCTCCACAAAACCTTTAATCCTGAACAGGTAATTCGTGATATTGAAAGAGAAAAAGTGACTCATATTGTTATGGTTCCAGCCCAGATCATGGCTATACTAAACAGTCCTGAGTTTGCTCCTGAAAAATTGGCATCTTTAGAGATGATCCACAATGTTGGTGCACCATTACTTATGGAGTATAAACACCGTTTAAACGATCTTCTGCCAGGAGTGTTCTACGAACTTTACGGATTGACCGAAGGGTTTATGACCATTCTTGACAAGCACGATGCTATCAGAAAAGTAGGGTCTGTAGGTGTGCCGGCACCGTTCATGTCGATGCGGATTATACGTCCAAATGGAGAAGATTGCGGACCCGGGGAGATTGGTGAAATCTGTGGCAAGAGTCCCATGATGATGGCTGGATATTATAATCGCCCTGATCTGACTCAAAAGGCTATTGTTGATGGATGGCTACACACTGGCGATCTTGGATACGTTGATGAAGATGGCTTTTTGTTTCTTGTTGATCGTATGAAGGATATGATCATCTCGGGCGGAGTTAATGTTTATCCTAAGGATATTGAGGAGGTGATCATTCAGCATCCGCAGATAAATCAGGTGGCAGTGATTGGTGTTCCTGACGATAAGTGGGGAGAAGTGCCTGTTGCGGCTGTGGTTCCAGCACCAGGACTGGAATTGGAGACTGATACATTGATGAAGTGGATCAACGATAGGGTAGATGCCAAGTTTCAGCGAGTTCACGATGTCATTATCATGAAGGAATTTCCTCTTAATGTGGCTGGGAAAATCCTAAAACGCGATATGCGGGATAGCTACAAATCAAAATTATCGGGACTGTAAATATTTCATTAAACTGTAGAGAGGCATGTCCGTGACTCTCTACAGTTTTTAATATTCAGGTAAATCTCAATTTATAACCTTGAACAGTATAAACAGTTTTACACTCTGATGAATTTTGCTGAGGGCAATAGCAAAGGCTACATGTTATTCAAATCTTTTAAATACTCCTCATAACGCATCAGATAAAATGAGAGGGGTTTTGAAAATTTCCTGCCAAGAATACCATCCACAAACAGGCGGCTTATGTGCTGCTCCTGCTCTAACAGTTTCTGGGAAAGTATAAATATCCTCCGCTCTTCCGGTGTGAAACTCTCCATCATCTCTTTGAGGGTAATGCGTGCACGAGGCTGATACATCCAAAAATAGAGCATATCAAGAGCATTGATGATCATAAGGGTCACAAGATCACGCACTTCGGCATTGGTATTATTGAGTAATTGTTCAGGATTTTCAAGCAAAGCCAGTTCCCCTGCATCTGGAAAGAGAAGTTCGAGTTTTGAATAGGAGTCAAATAGCTCGGAAAACTTACGCCTGTAATCACGTATTCTCAAAGATATGTTCTGAAACCTGTCAGCAGGACCCTCAATAAGTGCAGCAACAAGGTCTGAAGCCGCTTTTGAGATAACTGCTGCCCACTTCTGAAGAATAACCGCAGATTCAAGAGTACCGATGCCAGCTCCTGTAAGTAATCCTCCAGTGATGGTGCTAAAAATAATAGCAATTGGAATCGAAAATACACTTCTGAAAAAATTACCCACAATAGCAACTTTTGGAAGCCCTCTAAAGGCATTGTGGCTGGAGAGGTAGATACCATTGGCAAAAGCCATAATTGTATAGAGTGCTGCCGGATTTGTGGATATTGTGATCCCCATACCATGATCTAAAACCAGAGTCTTTACTAAATAGTCAAGCAGAGGAACAGAAAAGCCGGTAAACAGAAGAGAGTCTGTAAGCCTCTCCCAGCTTACATAATCGTTCCATCTTAGAAGTGGAGATCTCATGATCCCTCCTCCACCGAGCACAGCCTGAACAATATTTCTCAATCCTGTTATCCCAAACCAGATAAAAGCACCAAACCAGGCAAGAAACCACCAGTCCTTGGTCAGCATAAAGGTTGCAAAGGCGGGAATAAATCCGATTAACACCTTAAGGGCATTTTTAATCCCTGTATTAAGATTTGCCCATGAGCGTATGACATTTTTATCTCTCTTCGCATCCGCCTTTTCTCCTGATAAAAGTAATAGCTCACTGCCAATATTCTGTTGAACACCGCCAAGAGTAACGATATTGCCAGGGTATTCTATGGTGGTGGAGTCCTCCTTGACAACCCAGTGTTTAACCTTTTTTGCACCTAAATATTCAAGTCCTGGCAGTGCACTCAAAAGAGAAAAAATTTCGGAACGAATGCCTCCGTAACGTTGAGGAATGGAGCTGACACTTGGATAAACCTTTATGTTAATCGGTATAATCAGACGGGAAGATGATTTTTTCCTTATCTCTTTTCTGGCTCCAGGCGGAAGTGTTTCAACTATTCCAAGCCCCATTCCATAGGCAAGAAGAGACCTTCCTGTTGAGTCGCTTCCAATTCTTGATTTGAGAACTATCCCGTTATAGATGCTCTTTAACGATGCTAAATCATGGAGAATATCAACCAACTTTTCTCTTCTGTCCGCCTCATCAGCATAACCGGCTTTTTCCATATTGTTGATAACATGGCGTACAACCCTTTTCAGCTTGATTAGGCTGCCTTGATTAATAGCCTGCTGAAGCTCATTTATGGCAGGAATGTGGTCAGTTACTCCGGCTGCATAATCTTTAAGGTTAAAAATCTCAAGACGTGTGATAAGTCCATCACCCATATAGAGAATCTCAAGCACATCCTCAACTTTAAGATTGCTTAAGTTAAGTGTTATTTTAAAGCTGCAATGCAACTGGGATATCTGAAACAGAAGCTGTGAAACTGAAAGCGTAAGCCTTTCCGGGATATCAGGGATCTCTTGCGGGGTCCATGGATCAGGAATATCAGGGTAAAGTTTTGAGGAGAGATAATTATTGACAATATCAATTGTTGTAAGTCTGTTGGCACGGCTGACCATATCCTGATAATTTTTATACTCTTCAGAATTTATATATCCTTCACACTCTCTTTGTTTTTCAGATTTTGCTGGTGATGTTGAAGATATATTGTTTATAGGATATGGGGAGGCACTTTTAACCACCGCAACTGCCTGATAGTGAATATATTCACCAAGATGGAGAATTGATGCCTGACCAGGGGCAACAAAGGCAATAAATTTTTCAGCATCAAGCAGCGGCAGCTCAATTCCT
>CAXNND010000064.1:0-8002 GCA_964203105.1 Desulfamplus sp. | reverse complement strand
TCTTTGACTCTGCCGTTGATCCTGGTCAACCCCTCTTTAATCTCAAGTTTCTTTCTATCCAATACACTTATGTCGCGGGTCTCAAGAGCAATACCATATCTTCTTGCAATCATATTAGCAGCTTCTGGAAAAGAGATGCTGTGCTGTTTCATCAAAAAGGAGAGTGCATTTCCACCGGCACTGCATCCGAAACAGTAAAATATCTGCTTTTGAGGGCTTACTGAAAATGATGGGGTTTTTTCAGAGTGAAAGGGGCAGAGGCCAACATAGTTGCTTCCGGTTTTTTTTAGGGTGACAGAGTCAGAGATCACCTCAATGATATCTGAGGCGTTCAATATCTCGGAAATTTTTTCTTCTGGAATAAACATATAATTTAAGTCAACTCCGAAAATAGAAAAAAATTTCTAAACTTTAAAGCCTTAAATACAAAAGGCTGAAGGCTTAAATTTTTAAAATTTAAAAACTAACTACTGTCAAGTTATTGTCAATGGACTAAAAGGAAAATAACAAGGTGGGTAAATGTAATAATCAATTGAGTGTAATCTTTTAGAGCTGTACAGCCGCACGGCTATGCGTCTGTAGTTTTAATAAAAACGCAAAAAGGCTTACAATCTAATCAATTTATAAAACACCCTTGCTTGATAGAATGCCTGTTATCTGGGGATCAATGGCACAGGCAATTTTCAATGCCTTTCCAAGAGCCTTGAAAATTGACTCTAAAATATGGTGTTCATTTTCACCATATAAGGCATTTATATGCAGATTCATTCCAGCCTGCACACTTAATGCCCTGAAGAACTCTTTTGCAAGATATGCGTCAAAAGACCCTGACGATCTGATTGTTGATGGAAGATTATATATAAGAAATGGGCGGTTTGACAGATCCACATTGACCCTTGAAAAAGCCTCATCCATTGGCACTGCCCCCTCACCGTAGCGACAAATTCCCTTTCTATCTCCGAGTGCGGTCGAGATTAGCTGCCCAAGAACCAGTCCTACATCTTCCACTGTATGGTGAAAATCCACATCAAGATCACCATCTGCCTTGAGTCTCAAATTAAAAAAACCATGAACTGTAAAAAGGGTAAGCATGTGATCAAAAAAAGGAATCCCTGTGGAGATATCATATTTTCCGATCCCCTCAAGGGTTATTTCAGCTTCAATTTTTGTCTCTTTTGTTTGTCGCTTTAATGCCGCTATACGAGCCATATCACAATACCCTTGCAAATTATTGATATAAATCATAACATGATATTTATTTAAAAAGAGCTATAATAATTTTTTATTAAATATTAAAAGATGGTTTAAATAAACTGTCTTCAATACAAGTAAAATCTTATTTTGTCAATTATTTTTTATAGACCAAAATACTAATTGTAAAACTTTAATTGTCTTATACTTAAAGAGGTTAGGCTAACCATGACAACACTACTGTCTGATGCATTCAAAATGCCGGATTCTGAACATGATAAAACAATGTCTCCTGAAAACACAATAGAGCATTTCAAGGTCAGAGCAAAATCTGCTAAACTAAATATATTAAAAGAGACCCGAAGAGTTGATAACAATCGGCTTGGAATCCCTGTCTATTACAGTGTTTGTGGACATGATGCCAGTCGTCTGACCGGTACAAAAAAACAGATGGGGAAAGGGGTTACCCCAGCACTTGCAGAGGCAAGTGCTGTGATGGAACTTGTCGAAAGATTCAGCCTCTACAGCTTTATCAATAACTCTTCAAATTTTGTCAACTCAGACTATAACAAGATAAAGGATTTTTGTGCTGACAAAGATACCTATCACATTCCCTTTGATCTTGTTTTAAAATCTGTTCATGATAGTAGTGACGATAGTATTGCCATCAAGGAAAAAATCTTCTCAATGCTCAATCTAAAGTGGACCAAAGCATACAACTACTCTAAAAATCAGGAGATTATGATTCCTCTGGACTGGTTTTTTATGATAAACGAGTTTAACGGCTCATCTGCCGGCAACTGTAATGAAGAGGCAATCTGTCAGGGCGGCTGTGAACTCATTGAACGCCATGTCTCTGCCTTGATTTGCAAGGAGAAACTTCAGATACCATCTATTGATCCAGAGTCTGTTACCAACCCCTCCACAGTAGAGCTGATAAAAAAATTTACCAATGCAGGGATAAAATTTTATATCAATGACTTTTCTCTAAATACAGGTATCCCGACAGTTGGAGTGATTGCATGGGATCCATCAACGTTTCCTGCAAAAAGCGAGATTGTCTGGACAGCAGGAACAGCACCAAGTCCTGACAAGGCACTAAGCCGTGCACTTACAGAGGTTGCACAGCTTTCAGGTGATTTTAATACCTCATCAAACTATGTAGCAAGCGGTCTTCCAAAGTTTACAACCCTTGAGCAGGCATTATGGCTGATTGACCCGATTGAAAAGGAAATCTGTCCTAAAGTCAAAATTACTGATCTGCCTGATATTTCCAGCCATAATATAAAAGATGAAATTTCATCAATCATACAGGCAATGAAAGAACTTGACTTTGAACTGATAGTTGTCAATACAGTGGATTCAAGGCTTTTGATTCCTGCCTGTTATACTATTGTGCCTGGAGCATGTTTCAGAGAGAGGGCTGAAAACAGCAGCATTGCCATGTTTGCTGCCAAACATCTCCATAATAACCTCACGCCTGAAAAGGCATTTGAAAAAATTGATAAAATTGGTAAATTGATACCCGATAGATACGAGATTGAGTTTTATTTGGGACTTTGCCTTCTTGACATGGAAAAACCGGAGCGGGCGATATCCCATCTTGAATCTGCAATGCGTTTAAACCCGCCGCATCAGGACATCCCAAGTGTCTGCTCTTATACAGGAGTCTGTCTTAAAGAGTTGGGCGATTATGATAAAGCTATTGAGATTCTTGAAAAAGGCATTGCTGTTGATAATGAACGGGAAGATATCTACAATTTAATGGGCTTTTGCCACTTCATGCTTAAGGAGCATGAAAGATCAATATCCTGTTTTGAGCAGGTTATTAAACTTAATCCATCTTCAGCCATAGACCATGCAAGTATCGGTTCAAACTACAGGGAACTTGGCAATTTTGAAAAGGCAGTTGCATATTATGAACTGGCACTTGCACTTGATCCAACTCTTGATTTTGCACGGGAAAATATCAAGCGGTTAAAAATTACTTGAAACACATTCTGTTCATAATTATGATAAATATAGATTGTTTAACAATTATCAAACTATGAGGTGACAGATGGCTATCTCAATAAATCCATATCAGAGCAACAACTACTGGTACGAAAGGGATAACTCTGTCACATCCTCCCCCACCTCAAAAGCCTCTACTGCTCAGGAAATACAAGATACCAAATCAGACAAGGCAGAGCCATCAGTAGTGCTGAATCTATCAGGCAAGGCTGGTAAGATTCAGGAAATGTCCGAACAGGATATTAAGCTGCTTGATGAACTGCAAAAAGCAGATACAGAAGTTAGGGCACACGAGATGGCACACGTTGCAGTGGGTGGTCAATACGTAACATCAGGGGCACAACTTGAGTATCGAAAAGGTCCTGATGGTAAACGTTATGCTGTAGCAGGGGAGGTCTCCATTGACACATCCCCGATTGCAGGAGACCCTCAGGCAACCGCAGAAAAAATGCGTCAGGTTCAACGAGCAGCTTTAGCTCCTGCTTCTCCTTCAAGCCAGGACAGAAAGGTTGCATCCAGTGCTGGTGCACTTGCAGCAGAGGCAATGTCGGAATTGATTATGTCTCAGGCTACTGAGCGGACGGAGAGGAATGAAGAGAAGGTTTTTGGAGCAATGCAAACTGATAATACTATCTCTGGAAACATTCAGAACGACAGCGGGATTTACAACAATATCCAGCGTGAAACAGGGATTTCAGGAGTAACTCGACAAGCTGCTGACAGCTACTCAAGGATAAGTGCCATGCCAATCGAACCTCAGATGAGCCTCTTTAGCATTTCTGTTTAAAATTGTCATTGAGTCAATCAGTTCTGGCTGTTTTTTAACCATTAAACATTTCACCTACCCATCACAGACTCTTGTGCCGATTAAACACATTCTCAAAGCAAAGATTCCATAATAATCTATGTTCAGGAACTTTTAAAATTAATCCTGAACCGCCATAAACGGCTGCCCCCAACAATACACATGCCACAACACCCAACAGCAACTGCGATTTGTCTGCGAAAATCTCTACAGGACAGAGGTATTGTGCTGCCATGTAAACAGCAGCATACATTACAGTAGATAATAACAATGAACTCAAAGCTGTATAAAAAGTTTTTCTCCAGGAAAAATTAATCTTCAGGGTTTCAAGATACATTAAAAGAAAAATTAGATTCAGAGCCGAAGATATTGATATGGAGAGTGCAAGACCATAAACACCCAGTATCTTCATAAGAGCACTCGATAAAACAATATTAGAACAAATTGAAATTATCCCCCCGATTAGTGGGATTTTGACGTTGGAAAGAGCATAAAAGATAGATACAAAGATTCTTGTGCCGGAAAATGCCCACATTCCTGTAGATAAACAGAGAAGAACCTTAGATGTGGCACTGACATCATTGATACCAAAAGCACCCTGATAAAAGAGTAGTGCTACAATTGGCTCTCTCAGGACAGCCAGTCCTGCCATAGAGGGGAGAATCATCACTATGACAATTCTGACTCCTCTTGCCAAAAGTTCAGATGCCCGAGCGATATCATAAGTTGCAACATCTCTTGAAAGTGCGGGAAAAATGGAGGTTGACACTGAAACTGTAAAGAGTGCCAGTGGAAACTGCACAAGCCTGTCTGCGTAATAAAGATATGAGACGCTGCCATGGGCAAAGCTTGATGTTATGGATGATGCCATAAAGGTTGCCACAAGCATATTAATCTGACATGGAGCAATGCCGACCAGAGCAGGTAGCATCATTTTCAATGCCCGCATGGTGTCAGGATGAAACAGAATCAGCCGTCCCCTGAATCTGAACCCTTTTCGTATAATAAACGGAATCTGAATGGCAAGCTGAAGTGCTCCACCTGTTGTCACACCCCAGGCGATAACAACGGCTGGCTGGTGAAAAAATGGAGAAAAGATTACGGCAAAGATAATAATTGTGATGTTCAGAAGAATCGGTGCAGCAGCAGGTGCTGCAAAGTCTCCCATTGAATTTAATATACCCATACATATTGACATAAGAGATATTGCTATCAAGTATGGCATCATAATCTTTGCAAGTCTTATAGTAAGATCAGATTCCGGGAAAACAAACTCTGCCAACAGCATGAAAAAAAAGAGAGCAACCAGACCAGCAAGTGAAATTAGAACCCATGCACTTCGTGACATGTCAAAAGCATCTTCAGCCCCTCGTTGTGTCAAAACCTCTGTAAATACTGGTATAAACGACACACTTAATGCCCCGTCTGAAAAAAATTTTCTGAAAAGGTCAGGTATCCGGAACGCTGCAAAAAAAGCATCACTGTAAATTCCGGCACCCAAAAGCATGGCCACAATAGAGTCACGGATAAAACCAAGAATACGGCTGATAACCATTAAGATGCCTACTGTTCCGGCATTTTTTATCATTTTTTTATCAGATTTATTAAAAACATTGTTATCAGACTGGTATAACAGGCTGTTGTCCGGCTGATGGTTAAATTTTTTGTCAGATTGGTGAGGCAAGGAGTTTTCCCTTGACAAAACAGTTTAATATACAGTAAATTCATATACTTTAAATACAGAATCTCAAGTAATGCAGAGATCAAATCTTCATAAACTAAAAATAACACATTAACGCATAAACAATGAGGAGTAGAAGGCATTGGCTAATCACAAATCTGCTGTAAAACGTGCTAAACAGAATGAGACAAGAAGACTAAGAAACAAATCAACCAAGTCTGCCATGAAAACAGCAATAAAGAAAGTATATGCTGCAAAGGCTGAAGGTGCTGATAACACTTCAGAAATTTTGCAAAATGCACAGTCTGTTATTGCAAAGGCAGCAAAAAAAGGTATCTTGCACAAAAATACCGCTGCACGTAAAACCTCAAGACTTGCAAAACATGTAAATAAAGAAGTTTTGGCAGTATAGGCTAAACCAGCACAGACTAAAAAAGAAGACTTTAGAAAGCACCATTCTCTACTGTCTTCTTTTTTTTATAAATCACCAACTTTAGAAATCATCTGTCATCTGACTTACGACCCGTCTGGCAAGACGGCTGGCAACTTTTTCCACAGTTGATTTTATGATGGTCTGATCTATTGAGTTGTCGTGAGTAACAGAATATGAGTCAGTCTCTGTGAAGTTAGTCACTAAAAATAGCACATCTCCGATTTTACTCTTCATCTCAATATTTACAACAGCATTGACTCCTCTCCTATATACCACATCATCCGAAGTTCTTGCCAAGGCATCAAAAGTAATAGAGACGATTGTACCCTGTATTAGTGCATCTGCTGCGTCTGTTTTGCTTTGATTAAGCTGATTTTTATCTTTATAAGCCGATGTTTTACCATTATGGGAATCTTTTTTACTCTGATCATCTGAACTATCCAGATCGATAATCTTGACAGAACTGCTCCTCATAAGCTCTTGAATCAAGGAATTGGTGAAAATTATCTCGGCTCCGGTCTGCGAACTTTTATTTTTAAAAAGCGATACAGAGATGGTTTTAATCTGACCTGGCAATCTGCACCCCCCTTCCACCTTATACCCACAGGATGAGGCAAAAAAAACAAGAAAAACAGAAACAGAAAAAACTATAACAATAAAGATACGATTATCTCTCATATACCCATTAAATATCCATTAATTTAAATCAATATCTTAAAAGCCTTTTTAAATATACCTATGGCTCTAACGATCAAGTCGCCATTTTAAATGATAGGCAGATCAAATAACAATATTGACCAGTTTTTTTCTGACCACGATCACCTTTTTGATTGACTGCTCGCCTATATGTTTCTGGATGGTCTCATCGGCAAGAGCAGTGTTCTGAATCAGTTCATCACTGCTATCTGCACCAATTGAGAATTTCGATCTGAGTTTACCATTGACCTGCACCACAACCAGAATCTCATCAGTTACCAAGGCATCTTCCCGATAAGAGGGCCAGGATTGCTCTGTTATATTGCCCGATTTTTTGACAGATTCAGAATTTTTCATATCTATAGATTTAGGACTCTGACAACAATCAGACAGCCCCATAAGCTCCCATACCTCTTCGGCAAAATGTGGTACAATTGGAGAGAGAAGCAAAATAACATGTTGAATGGAGAATAGAGCCACAGACTTCATCTCGTCAGATGAATTAACACCTAACTCAATACTATACATGGCGTTTACAAGCTCCATTACTGCACTGATTGCCGTGTTAAAATGGAAACTTCCCTCAATGTCTTCTGTAACCTTTTTAATTGTCTGGTGAGCTTTTGTGTAGAGTTTTTTTGCCTCGCTATCTGATAGGTCAGATAAAGCTCCTGTATAGGGGTTCAATATTTTTCCCTTCTTTTCACTATTCTCGGAAGCCCTGTCTCCATTTGACTCAATATTACCATTTGTAATCTCAATGCAGTTTGCCGCAAGTCGCCATACTCTATTGATAAACCTGTAACACCCCTCAACCCCGTCATCATTCCACTCAAGCCCCTTTTCAGGTGGTGCTGCAAACAGACAAAAAAGTCTTGTTATATCAGCTCCATATTTATTGAGAAGATCATTGGGATCAACGACATTTTTTTTGGATTTGGACATCTTGATTACCCGACCAATCTCCACATCATTTCCACATTTTTTGCAGACAGCCTTACCATCTGCAATCTGAGCCTCTTCAGGAAACAGATACCCATGCTCAGGACATTTTAAAGTTTCTTTTGAGACCATCCCCTGAGTAAGAAGATTTGTAAAAGGCTCTTTAAAGTCAATCAAACCAAGGGTATTTAAGACTCGCATAAAATACCTTGAGTAGAGCAGATGCAAGATTGCATGTTCA
>CAXNND010000063.1:0-8003 GCA_964203105.1 Desulfamplus sp. | reverse complement strand
CACCAGTTTCAGGATACCAATCAGGCAGACCTGCATGATGACCTGCTATCAGATAAGATAGCATCACTCCGACACCTTTGAATTTTTCCACGGCAAGCAGGGCACCGGCAGTTGAATGGTCAACTTTACGGTAAGTTTTAATACTGTCTCTTTTAAAGTTCTGGCTTGTTTTGCTGCTCTCATTTGTGTTGACATTCTCACCCGACTCTTCCCAATCATAATGTTGAGAAATGTAACTTTGAAAAGCAGGGTTATATTTTCCCAAATCGTGAAGTAATCCGGCTAAGGATGCCCAATCTCCATTGCCAAAGTCAGCGGCAAATGTACCGGCAATCTGTGAAACCTGCCGTAGATGTTCTTCAATGGTCTGCCATTTATCCTTTTTTGTGTTCTCTTTGCTGTGTGCGTAAAATTGTTGGGCTGATTGTACATCCATGTTTTTTTATCCTTTTTTGTCAGTCACTCAAATTATTGTGATTTATTCAGAACTCAAATTAACCGTTGACAATGCCATTGCAACTATGTATAGAAACAACAGCTTGATAAACAGATGCAAATGAACTTCAATTGAACCTGAATACTTTAAACCTACAAATCAAACTGAAATCTTGGGTAAATCTAAACTAACGGAATTTTTTATAATAATGAATCAGAATTTTTCATGCAGCTATTATTACTTTAGAACCTATTACTACAGGTGGCTGCCTGTGCTGTTCTGATTTGTAATCTTATATACAATATGAAAAGCCGCAGGTAACAAGCCTGCGGCTTTTTTGTTTTTTAATGGTTTTGTGTTCTGAATTACTCCCGACTTAAAAAGATCATATAGCCCGTTAAACCTCTATTATGGCTATGCAACCAAAGATAAATATCACAACAGGAGAACAGGAAAAATGAAAAAGACCTATGATGTAAATGTTGAAAGTTTTATGCCCCTTATAGCACCCGAAGATTTCAAGAATCAGCTTCCTATGCCTGCGGAGTCAGAAGATGCTGTTCTTGCCGGCAGGGAAGAGATAAAACAGATACTTTCTTGCAAGGATAAACGGCTGATGGTCATCACTGGTCCCTGTTCAGTCCATGATGAGGCGGCAGCAATTGATTACGCTGAGAGACTCTGCAAGCTAAGAGAGAAGGTCAAGGATACCTTTTCCATTATCATGCGGGTCTATTTTGAGAAACCACGCACTACTATTGGCTGGAAAGGTTTGATAAATGATCCTTATATGGATGATAGCCGTGATGTGATGGAGGGGCTGCGTCGGGCAAGAAAGCTCCTTATCCGTATCACATCAATGGGGCTTCCAACAGCAACCGAGCTGCTTGACCCTATTATACCCCAGTTTATCGACGGCTTGATCTGCTGGGCGGCTATTGGTGCAAGGACAAGTGAATCACAGACCCACCGTGAGATGTCAAGCGGTCTATCAATGCCGGTTGGGTTTAAAAATACTACTGATGGTGCACTGGATACTGCTATCAACTCAATGATTGCAGCAAAAGCTCCCCAGAGTTTTCTCGGAATTGACCCTCACGGAAAGGTGTGCGTGGTCAAAACAAAAGGAAACCCCTATGCCCATATTGTATTGAGGGGAGGAAAACGTCCAAATTATGATTCGGTAAGTATCAGGGAAGCTGTTGAGGCTTTGAGGAAAAAGAATCTGTCCCAGTCCATTATTATTGACTGTTCACATGCAAATTCAGGCAAAAAATTTCAGGGGCAGGCTATTGTTTGGGAGGATGTGATAAATCAATATATTAACGGAAACAGCAGTATAAAAGGGCTTATGCTTGAGAGCTATCTGTGTGAAGGCAATCAGAGCCTTGCATGTGGCTCTGAAAATCTTGCATACGGTGTCTCTGTTACTGACGAGTGCATATCATGGGAGACAACCGAGGAGCTTGTAGTTAAAGGGTACGAGAAGATAGCTGGATCAAAAAGGTAGATAGGCAATAACATTACAATTAAACAGCAAAGGGGCGGATATTTATAAGAATGGCATAAAACCCCTATCCCTTTGGAGCCTGAATATTTAAACAGACTCTAAAGGGATAGGGGTAGTTCACAACATGCGTTATCTTACACTGAACACCGGCACCGGGCTATGTCTGAATACCTTTTCAGCACAACCTCCAAACAGAACGCTTGCAAGATTGCTTTTTCCCTTTTTTCCCATGATGACCAGATCCACATTTTCATCAACAATAGATTTGAGTATCTGCTCAAACGGAACCCCCTCCATGAAGAGAGTTTTTATCTGATTCTTATCTCCTCCACACTCGACTATCATCTCCTGAATAAGCCTTGAGCGTCTTGATAGATCATCTGACATATATTTTTGGATCGAGAATGTTCCCGGCTGCTCCTTTTCAAATATTTTTTTTACAGTTTCAATATCTCTCCGGTTAATGACGTTAACAATAACAATCTCTGCAGATGTTCGTTTCGCAGTTTCTATAGCACTTGCAATAACGGCTCTTGAGTAGTTTGAAAAATCAAGAGCCACTAATATTTTATTAACCTTTTTCATCATGCCACCTCCTGTTTTCTTCCCCAGGATGCTCTATTTCTGTTCCTTATGCTCACTACCGGAACAGTTGCATGGCGAAATACCTTTTCAGCATTTGACCCAAGGAGTGTTCTTGAGAGATTTCCACGCCCTTTGGTACCTATAAATATCATGTCAATTTTTTTCTCTTCAACTGTCTTGAGAATCTCTTCAAATGGATAGCCCACGCCAACAAGATATGAAAAAGAGTCTTTTATATTAGCAAAATGTGTCTCGACAAGATTTTTCATCTCTTTGTAGCGTTCAGATGTTACCTCTTCAACATACCTTTTTACATTGACTCTATATTGTTTATCCATTCTCACATTATGAGGATCAGGGAACATTTTTTCAACCTTTTCTACAGCGTCAACATCTCTCTGGTTGATTACATTGTAGAGAAGTATCTCAACATCAGAGCTTCCTGCAAATTCAACCGCGTAGGCGATATTTTCCTTTGAATAATCAGACAGATCGACACACACCATAATTTTTTTGAATTCAACCATAAATATTCTCCTTGTTATAAAATGTTAAACTATATTAGTTAAGTCTTCTAAACTAAAAGGGTGCGATATGATAATAGTAGAGATATGTTTAAATTTCTATACATTCTTGGATATTTAGACTTAGAATAGTAAAAGCAATTAACATGCCAGACCAATTCAGATTTAATACCAATATCAAGTTTAGTAGAAACATACAGATGCCCCCTGAATCGCATTTGAGAGTGTAAGAAACTTTTCCATAATGTAAAGAGCTTGCTATGATATATTACTCTCCTTGATCATGCAGCAACTTGGAAATCGGTTTGATTAGAACCAGTTTCGATATCAACAGTAATAGTTATTTTTACTTGATATCAGGGGATTGTTTGGTATAATTTTTTTCCATGGCAAATCTTGTTCCAAATTTGGAACAGGTAATATTTTTTAAATAATTCAAGAGCCTGAATATTGAAACAGGCTCTTAATACAACCATTTGAAGGTATTTTGATGATAAAAAGGATAATAAACAGTAAAGAGACCTCTACCAAAGGGTTTGAACATCTATATCCATTTAAATCCAATCTTGTCTCAATTGATAGAAATAAAATTGATGGAGACAAAATGCACTACCTTGATGAGGGGAGAGGCAAACCGGTGCTGATGTTGCATGGCAATCCGACATGGTCATTTTATTTTCGCCATCTTGTAAAAGAGCTTTCAACTGAATACAGAGCCATTGTGCCTGACCATATCGGGTGTGGATTTTCAGACAAACCAGATGAATCCAAATATAACTATACTCTTGAAAGCAGGGTCAATGATCTTAATGTGCTTGTAAACCACCTGAATCTTGTAGCAGATGAAAAAATCTCATTGATAGTCCATGACTGGGGTGGAATGATAGGAATTGCATGGGCGCTGGAAAATCTTGATAGGATTGACAAGATTGTCATCACCAACACGTCCGGCTTTTTTCTGCCTCGGGGCAAAAAATTTCCATTAAGGCTCTGGCTTATCAAATACCTGAAATTTTTTGCCATTCCCGCTGTTATAGGATTTAATATATTTGCCTGTGCAGCCCTTTACATGGCACCGTTTAAAAAGCTCTCAAAGGATGTGAGAGCCGGACTTGTTGCCCCTTACAACTCATGGAGAAACAGGATTGCAACCCTTAAATTTGTAGAGGATATCCCGATTACCGAATCAGACAAGAGTTATGGGATGGTAAGATATGTGGATACTAACCTTTCGAGGCTGAAAAAAATCCCTATGGTTATTCTTTGGGGAGAGCACGATTTTGTCTTTGATCGCTCTTTTCTCAAAGAGTGGATATGCAGATTTCCAGAAGCTGCTGTATATCTGTTTAAAGATGCCGGACACTATCTGTTTGAGGATAAACCGAATGAGACCTGTGCGATTATACGTAAATTTCTCTCAAATTAGATTCCAGTCAGATTTGTGCTATTCCCCTAACTGGGGAGTATCACAAATCTATACACGCCAGAAAGAAAATGTGTTGTTATTCCATAAGTGTTTTTGATAAACTGCCCTTTAAATAAATTTGCACAACAAAATAAATGCCATTCATGGCATAAACATTATAAAAAAAACAAGGATATTAAATGGTGAATAAAAGCTGGTCTGATCTGATAAAAGATCACAAAGTACTTATGATTATTGTTGTTGTGGGATTCTTTCTGATCGAGATTGAAATTTTTGCCGTGGCGGTCATGAAATCAGGACGACAGTCATGGATGAATATAATTGATGATTCAGGTGAAATTATCTATCAGGTCAAAGGTTCTACGCTGACCAATTTTAATAAATACTATTTTGAGAACACATTTGGCTCAATTGATGATTACCATGTAAAACTTGTGAGCGAAGATGTACCATTTCCTTTTAGAGGCTGGTTTGCAGCAGCAATAGGTATCCCTGTTGGGCTGATACTTCTTTTGGCATTTATATTAAAAGCCGTCATGGTTATGCTTTACGGTAAAACGGGCGGGCAAGATTATGGCGAGTCAGAGACAGATAGTTATGGTGAGCATTCAGACGAAGAAAAACAGAGCGACAGTATTAAAAATGGCATTAATCAGGCTGATATTAATGCCAGTGAAGCTGATGCAGATTCTCGTAAGTCAGATATGAAGTCCAATCAAGCTGATATGAAATCCCATATAAAGTTTGGCACAGCAGAGGGTGTGGGCGGTATAATGGATCAGATAAGCCGGTTAAATATCTTTATTATAGGCTTTTTTATCATATCAGGAGTGATGCTCTATTTGGTTATTCCAGACATGCTCACATTTCTTGCCAAAGCTGGTATTGATACACTTCTAAACTTCAAGTGGTTTTTTCTCGCCCTCTTTGTCTCACTGTTTTTACTTTTCGCATGGTTTATGTATATGAAGTATCAACTTGCCAAAAAAAGCATGGATGCACAGACCGAAATAAGAAAATATGAAATCAAGATGGAGTTTGCAAAGTTCAATGCCCAGACCGCACTTGAGTATAGGCGTGCTACGGGTCAGGATGCTCCTCCTGCTCTGATAGGCTATTCTGACCCTGAATATAAGGATGTTGAGTATGAAGATGCAAAAGGGGCAGAGACAACGCAGACACGGACAGGCAACAGTAGCAACAAGTAACCAGTGCCCAACATAACTACAAAATAGACGGGGAACTTCATGCAGATTATAACAACGCACAAAGGCACCGATTTTGATGCACTTGCATCATTAGTGGCGGGTACAATTCTCTATCCAGGGGCAAAACCCGTGCTTCCAGGGGCTGTAAATCCAAATCTTAGATCGTTTATATCCATCCACAAGGATCTGTTCGGCTTCTACTCTCCAAAAGAGATCAAACTCAATGAGGTCAGAACCATGATTGTTGTCGATACAAATTCGTGGAAAAGGCTTGATGGAGTCTCTCCATTGCAGAAAAGGGATAATGTCAGAATCATAAACTGGGATCACCACCCTGCAGGAGATATTGATGCACATGAGGTTCACAGGGAAGAGGTCGGGGCAAACATCACTATTATGATCCGTGAACTTGAACGGCAGCGTAAACTTATTACCCCGATACAGGCATCCCTGTTTCTTATGGGTCTTTATGAAGATACAGGAAATATGACCTTTACATCTACCACACCAAGCGATGCAAGGGCTGCGGCATACCTTCTTGAGAGAAAGGCTGATCTCCAGATTCTCTCGACGTTTTTACGACATGCCTACGGAAAAAAGCAGAAAGATATTTTGTTTGAGATGATTCAACATGCCCAGCGTCAGGATATTGGAGGTTACAGCATAAGCATTGCCCGAATGGATGTTGAGGGGCATATCCAGAATCTTTCGGTTGTTTTGCAGATGTACAGGGAGATTGTCAATGTTGATGCGGCTTTCGGAATTTTCAAGGACACTGAAAGGGATACCTGCATGGTGATCGGCAGGAGCAATATAGAGCAGTTGAATATTGGTATGATAATGAGGAGTATGGGTGGCGGTGGACATCCTGGTGCAGGTTCGGCTCTACTTAAATCCACCAACCCTGATGTTATTGAAGAGATGATTATTGAAATGGTTAAAGGTAACCAGCAATCGTCGGTCATGCTAAGTGATATCATGTCCTACCCCGTGGTGACGGTTATTGAAGATACAACAATCGAGGAGGTGGCAATGATATTAAGGGAGACAGGATGCTCAGGAGTTCCGGTAGTTGACAGTGAGGAGCATGTGGTTGGAATTATTTCCCGAAGGGATTTTAGAAAGGTGAGAAAAGATAACCAGATGCAGTATCCGGTCAAGGCATTTATGAGCCGCGATGTGGTAACTATTGAACACAATAAAAGTGCAATTGATGCGGCAAGGCTTATGATAAAGCATGATATAGGCAGGATTCCCGTTATTAAAGAGGATAGGCTAATTGGTATTGTAACCCGCTCTGATGCCATGCTCTATTTTTATGATCTTCTGCCGGACTAATCAATATCAGGCACATGTTCTCCCAATTTTTTAGCTGCCCAGACAGCAAGTTTTTCCCTGAATATTTTTGAATTGTGCCGTATATCAACCGGAAACGACTTGTGAATCAGAATATGTTCAACATCCTGTGTTAAAGGGTGTGCTCCTGCCATCTCAAAAAGCTCTTCAACAAATGCTTCGCTATCTTTAATCGGGACAGAGGGTTCAATGCAGATCACAGGGGTCTGCATATCTTTTGGACCTATTCCGACCAGGGCACTTCTCAAGACGTTTTTGTGGTTATTTAATACAGATTCGCAAGGAATAGTAAACATTGTACCTTTATTGGTGACTACCCTCTGGCTTTTTC
The DNA here is from genome assembly GCA_964203105.1 of Desulfamplus sp. Lineage (GTDB taxonomy): Bacteria > Desulfobacterota > Desulfobacteria > Desulfobacterales > Desulfobacteraceae > Desulfamplus. The sequence goes on along the minus strand of CAXNND010000063.1, from coordinate 627 downwards.
TGCCGCAGAACCATATTCTCCCCTTGCCGTCCCGCCAGCCAAGATCACCCATCCTGTGCCATGCTATGCCATCCTGGTCATCATTGATTTTGGCAAACAGATCCGCCCTTGGATCCTGGAAATAGTGTGCGGTCACAAGAGATGCCTTTACAACAATCTCCCCTACGTCATTGGCTTCAACCAAAATATCATCTGACCATTGTCCGATATGATCATCGCTGATTTTGATTATCTCGACCTGAGTATCACAGATGGGACGTCCAACACATATCCCAAAACCCTGTTCACTCAGTTTTCTTGTCTCCTGCATAATTTCATGGCTTCCAATAGATATGACAGGAACGGCTTCTGTTGCCCCATAAGGTGTGTGGATTTCGATTTCAGGGTTGAGCATTGACAAGAACTGCTCAATATTGGCAGGAGTTACCGGTGCTCCTGCCGACACAACACGGCGTAATGATGGCAGAAGGATTTCATTCTCCCTGCCATATTTACCAACCCTGTTGAGAAGGGCTGGCGAGGCAAACATATTGGTTACACCATGATCTTCAATTGCTTCAATTATCTTCTCAGGGTTGACAAGGGCAGGTTTGGTGGGATCCATGTCAGGGATAACGGCTGTCATAC
>CAXNND010000062.1:0-8009 GCA_964203105.1 Desulfamplus sp. | reverse complement strand
ATCCAGCAGGTGAATATCGTTTTCCGACTCAACCTCTAAAACAAGGGATTTTCCCTTTTTGCCGTTGATTGTCAGGATATCAATGACACTTGAAGCATCAGCTCTGTTATCACCATCAGTCAGCCATACAGAGTTCTCTGCATTACGGGTAATTTTGGCAATCATTGCAGCAGGTCTCGCATGGAGACCAAGTGTGCTTTTAATTATAACTTTACGGATTTTAGTATTCAATTGCGTCAGTATGTTTGCAGATTAAATATGCTTAGACCAATATGTCTGTTTCAATGTACCCGTCTCTTTTTCTATTACACACAATAGACTTTCATGTGTAAAATGTCAATGAATTGTCATAGAATAGGGGATTTATGCCAAACATGTTGACAGTTAATTGACGTATGAACATACCTTGAATTTTGATGGAATGGAAGAAAGCTGAAGCTCCTGTATGACCCTGTTTTGCACATCAATGAATCCCTTCAACCCTGAAGTGTCGGTAAACAGGTGACAAAACATCTCTCCCCAACTGTTTCTGTAGATAACACTCCACTCTGTTATTAGTTTTAAATACCTGGGAGCAGTGAAATTAATAGATATAAACATTGAGGTGAGCACACTTTTTGAGCACAACTCATCATTGGTAATCTCTCTTTTAACCTCATCAGAGAAAAATTCATCCATTGTCTGAAAAAGGTTCTTGATATCATTGGATTTAACAAAGGTTGGGTTTGGGGCAAGTTTAATATGGTTATCCCGAACATAAAGATGGTTATGTATAAGCCATGCACCAAGCTCTTCAATGCTGACAGCTTTTTTTAATATCTCATTTTTTTCGATTCCGATTTTGTTGTCACGCCATTTGTGCATGAGAAGCCACTTTTGAACACTTTTACTATCATCATTATACGCTAAACTTAGCCCGCTGGATAAACCACTTTTTGATACCAAAAGAAGGGTCTCAACCTTGGCTTTCTCATCCATACTGAACTGTACAACCATTTTTCGTCCTAAAATAGTTCTGTCTCTTGGTGTTAAAAGGGACTCCTGCTCATAGGATGCATCCGATGATGTCCATATCCTTCTGCATTGCTTGTATGTCTGCACCATATACTGCCTTATTTTAACACTCTCGCTGGCAATTTTTTCATAGGACCACTGTTTTATATCACCGGCATCAAAAACATCTTTGCTTGTCCAGCCCCACTCATCCATACACCTTTTTATGAGAATCTCCTTGAATCCAAAAGCACTTTTTTTAAGCTCCCTTTCATCTGCAATAGCAACTTTTGAAAAAAAGCAGGACTGGACAAATTTTGCAAAAGGATGTTTTTCATCAATTTTTTTGTAGTATGCAATAAGACTGCTCAACAATATATAATATGGATCTGATTTGGTAAGGTTAAACGACAGCCCCGGATTCATCCACTCCTGTTTGAACTCATTGCATAAAAGTTTCCGGCTGCCCCTTTTTTCATGTATATACTTTTCAAGTAGCCCCATTTTCAACACAGACTTGAAAGGGCTTTTCAGATACTTGAACATCTGCCAGACAGAAGCACCAAAATACTCACCTGCGGGAATATCATGGATATCACCAAAATCTATGAATCGTCCCGTTGCTGGATATGGGCACAAACGGACAAACAGATTATTATAATAGTTTATGCTCACCGTTACAGGAAGAGTCGCCCAGAACGGGAGTTTACCAGCTACATGAATCATGGTTCTGTAAAACTCCTCTTTCAGAAGTCGTCCCTGTGCAGAGCCTGAACTCTCACTGTCTGAGCCTCCAAAGTCTGATCTTTTTGCCTTTTCAATATCCACAATAAAAAAATGAATCTCTGTTCTGAACTGCTCCTTTGCCCATTTTTCAATTGCATCAAGTTTCTTACGGAACAGATTAAGATTATCAAGATCAAAAAGCTCCTCCCTGATACAGACCCAGTAGTCAATGTCAGAGCCTGCTGTATGGGCAATTGAACCAATGCTGCCCATAGTGAAAAGGGACTCCACATAACATAGTGGTCTCTGGATAAAAACCATTCCATCTTTATGCAGATATCTCTTGTCAAAATATTTTTTGCATATTTTTTCTGTTTCGCTGTTAGGCAGATAATCAGCAATACCATGGGGTATATCATGGTTCTGGATACCGGCAGGTTTACCATCTTGTCCAACTACCCCATCAATCTCAACAAGTTTTGCAAGGGCAACACTTCTGTTTGAAGGGGTATAAATATCTATATTTTCGTGTAGAAGCAGTGGAATCAGCTCGAAAAGATCCGCCTGTTCCGGCTGAAACAGATCAAGGGCAGCTATGGTTGCATATCTGTTTTTAAGCACAAACATATCCTTTCCCCTCTGAATCAGCTCCATAAAAATAAGCATTCTTATCTCGTTCATCAGTGATTTATCCTGAGATATGACAATCAGATCCTCACTTATGTCTGAGGTGGACAGCTCAATAATTCTTGAATATAGATTAGAATTTTCTGTTTCAGCCCTTGAAAGTGTATGTGCAGAAAATCGGCAGAATTTACCCGTAACACCTGAAAAATCGGTTTTTTCAAGTTTGCTGTCAGCGAATGTAACCATAGATATGCGGGAGCTGACAAAGGTGGCTCCTGAAAAATCTGTCTCTGAAAAAGATGTTCTGACAATCGTAGAGCCTGCAAGCACAGCCTCTGTCATATCTGAAGATTTGAAGCTGCTGTTTAGAAAAGATGCCCCTGTAAAATTACAGCCACCAAATTTTGTGCCATCTGCCATCACATCAATAAAGACAGAATCTGCAAATGAGCAGTTAATAAATGTGGAGCCATTCATGTTCACGTTATAAAAAAATGTCTTGTGAAAAGAACAGTTTCTAAATGTAGAGAGAGATATATCTACATGCCGTATGATACAGCCTGTAAATACTCCGGGGGATAAAAACTCTGAAGATGATATGTCAACATCTTCAATAAGCTCATCTGTGAGGTCCACTCCATCAGGTGATGCAGGCTCTCTTAAACGGGCTATCTTTTTCTCTAATGTTACTGTAAACAGATTCTGGAAAAAACCTGATTTCTCCTTTTTTCTTTTCACAGGTGTTGTGGCTACAATCATCTGTTCAAATTGACGATTTAATGTATTTTTCTCCTCCTCAAGAGAGGTGCTGATCTTTTCAAGCAGTTTAGAAAGTGATCTCTTGATCTTCGGCTGAGGATGGTTGATATAGGTCTCAAATATTTTAATAACCCTTTCCGGTCTTTTACGAATAATACCGCAGATCAGGGCATGTTCAATCTCGCTGTTCTGAAAACGGGTACCCGTCGATTCTTCTGCCATATCCTGAATAAAACAGAATGATAACTTTCCAAGAGCTGTAATCTCATTGAGTATAAGAGTCATAAGTTCAGGGATATCTCTTTTGACCCGCCAGATCAGATGTTCAAGGGTTGAGTGCTTCTCAAAGGTTGACTTTTTATCAATGGTGATTTGTTTGTCAGGAGTAAAACTCTCTCCTGCCCCCTTAAGCTGGAGACGATCCCTTTTATCACTGTATGAAAGGTTGGTCCTGCAAGAGATTACAGCAGCTTTAAATATATCCATTGCCTCGGCAATATCAGGTCTGCTCTCTCCTGATGGACTGCATATACTATCCATAATGGTATCTGTAAGCACATAATATGTTCCTGCCGGAGAGCGTTCAATAACCTTGAACGCTGTTCTTCTCAATTGAGGAGAACTCTCGTTTTTCATTATTCTGAGAAGTTTTGAAGGGTTGATCTCTGAAGAAAGCATTGCCAATGCCTTGAGTGCGTCTGCTCTGTCACTATCAGAGTGCTCTTCGTTATTTAGGTATTTTGCAAATATATTATCCGGCTCTTCAAGATTGTCAGGATTATAGAAATTTCTCAGAGATGTCCTTATATTTTCAAGAAAAATATCCGCTGGAATCTCCATATCAAAAAGAGAGCTGTAGAATTTTAAAACTGCCCTTTGGTCTGTAACATCCTTAAGAACCTTTACAAACATATCTGCATATTCTCTTCTGACAGAAGGGGGTGAGGCAAGATATTGATTGACCAACGACAGACGGCATGAATCATTAAGAATATTCACGGTAGAGGTGATAGTCTGCATTGGAAACATTTTATTCTGGCAGAGTCTCCATGCATAAAAAGGACCTCTTCCACCAGATTCAAGAAGAATCTGAAGGTATAGCTTGATCTCTGAGGCTGAAACAGTTTTATGGATATTTTTATAAACATGTACTGAAAGAAGAGCAGATGCAAGAAGTCCTCTTTTCTTGTCACCTGCTTGAAGCCCATCTCTGATATCCTCCTGTAGTTTGCCAAGAGCAAACTTTGCCTTGTTTCTTACAGAGAGATGAAATGAGGTTAAACCGGCCATAATCGCTTTTACAGCGTCAGCAAGAGGCATATCAAGGGCATTTGAGAGCCACTCAAGCTGTTGATTTACATCAGAACTGCCCCAGTCTTTTTCAAATATATCCATCGTTATAATCGCTTGTTTTTTACATTGCCAAATGTTTGTATCAAGTTACCTTCTGGCTGCAACACTCCAGAACGCCTCTATTCTTGGATTGCTCATATTTTTCTTAAGGGCACAAACCCCTATGGAGAATGGTCGCAGTGCGGGCAAGACATTCAGGACTACCACATCATCCTTTAACGGGCTTTTATCGAGTACCAGCTCTGGAATAACACCCACTCCGCAACCAAGGCTTACCATTGCAATTATTGCCTCGTTGCCTGCTACCTGAGCATAGATATTTGGAGAGACATTCTGGTTAGCCAACCATCTGTCAAAACGGTCACGGCTCAAACCATGATCAGCTATGATAAGCGGCGTTCTGTGCCAGTCAATCTCTTTTTTGACAGATTCTCCTCTATCACAGTATCTTACAGTATCAGGAGAGTTCACAGGTGCAATGAAAACCAGCGGAGTCTCAACTATTTTCATAACCTCCATCCCGTTTAACCTTTTTTCTGGAAGTGCTGCAATAGAGACATCGACCTCTCCATTCTGAAGTTTGGTTAATGCCTTTGCAGCATCTCCTGTCTCCAAATTAATCTGCACTTCAGGATACATTTTGCGATATTGCTTGAGAATATTTGGAAGAATGCTGTAAACCGCAGTCACAGAACCATAAAGAGATAGGGCACCTCTTAAATTTCCGTCACGGTCAGAGGCAAGCTCGTTCTGGAGTTCATTCCATCTTTGCATGACATCCTCTGCATACCGTTTGAAAGCCTCTCCTGCAGCAGTAAGTTTTACTGTCCGGTTATCCCGTATAAAAAGCGACTCATCTAAGTCACTTTCAATTCGCTGAACCATTCTTGTCAGTGCTGATGGTGTAATATTACAGGCACGGCTGGTCTTTCCAAAATGGAGAGACTTGGACAGATGTCTGAAAAGTTTAAGTTCGCGGATATTCATCTCTGCTCAATACCCTGAAGCCTCTGCCATTGCAAGAAACTGCGTTACAGTGCCAAGCTCAAGAATCTGCCAGCCACTGATTTCACCCAAATAATATAGCATACCCTGATTTTCAGCTACATATGCACCAGTGCCTGTATAGTGTCGGTAATAATAACCTGCCAGAGTCTGCGACAATGTTCCTGATGGATTTATAACATCAGGAAACATCGCTTCCAGCCAGTTAAAAACCCTGTCAGCATCAGATATTACCACACCGCCATTGTACGCCCCGGGAATATCCGAAGTCCCTCTTGGAGCACCATCACGATCTTTAGTTATACGGTTAGAGAGATTTCCTGTTGGTACAACAGGTTGTGCTGGCAGATCATTCCATGTAAAATCAGGTGGAGTATATGTCGTAAACGTGGATGGGGTGTTAACTGAATTACCAGTATTCAGGAGGTTTCCGCCAGGTAGTGGTCGAAAATCTCCTTTATCAGGGTTTCTCAGTTGGGGTTGAATGCGGTTGATACTGTTATCAGCCAGCAGCCTTGCTGCGTTGCAGGCGGGGTTGGCATCTTTGCAACCTGTATCGTTATCTATTCCGAGAGGATGATCTGCCGCCCCGTTCCAGACAAGATTGCCACGCACCACAAGGTTATCATCAGCCCTGACAGGGTCAGGAATATTCTGGAAATCAATAGGACGTTCCCTTGCAGGCAATACGGTGAAATGGGTGTAAAGAGTCTGGTTTCCTTCAGAGTTATAGAAAATGTTGTTATAAACAAAGACATTACGGTTTGGAATAGCCTCAAGGTTATCAGATTCAACGCCGGGTCCCCAGCCGCCGGCACCAAGTGATGCCTGACAGACAGGAACAGGATTCTGCAGTTCGTCAGTAGCAGTACATCCCCTTTCTCCGAATACAGCCTGAAACAGGGGGAATCCATTACCTTTGTCGGTTCCGACATTATAGAGTGTATTGTATGCCATAAGTATATTGTATCCGCCCGCCACGCTCATCCCCACACCGGGAATATCATGCATGATGTTATTGACAAATTTTATATCATAAGTCTCATAGTGCAGCCAGGGTGTCTGCATAACTGCTAAGTTAGCGGACTGACCTGCCTGAAAGCCCAGGAAGCCATGATGTATCTCATTTCCTTCAATATTCAGATAGGCAGAACCGCCTTTGATGTACATGCACCACTGACCCGCAGTATGCAGATTGTTATTGATGAAATGTCCGTACTGGACAGCAAAATAATCCACTACACTGTGCCATGCTCCGCCGAATTCGCTGTTTTCCACATAAAGATATTGAGCCTGATTTACTTTTAGAACCTCCTGAAGATTGTTGCACTGATCATTATCACAGTCAGGACCGACCACGCTCAAGCCACTGAGGAGAACATGATCCACAGATGCCAGATGGAGCAGGTTGTTGCCGCTGATATTGACAGGCAGTGTGCCACCACCCCTTAAATCAAGGTCAATCAGATATAGATAACTTACATTTCTGAAATCAAAACCACCACGAATGGTGACAGTATCGGGTCCATTTGCAGCCTGAATAATCAGAGGATGAGAGTAGGTTCCACGCCTTTCATCAAAATAGTTCAGGCAGTTGTCAACTTCTTCCGGCTCACAGTAGTAGGTGCCGGGCATAAGGTTGAGCCTGTATCCGGTAAGGGTTAAATCACCGGTTCTGCTCCATCCTTCAGTCAATGTACGCAGAGCCAGGGAAGGAGCTGTACCGGAGTTGGTGTCATTACCATTTACAGGGTCTATCCAGATTTCGCTTAACACCGGATTTCCAATATCATACGAGTTGCCTCCGTAAGTCAGAACAGGCATAGCCAGCCATGTGAAAGCGAAAGCCAATACACAGAGACTTGAAACATACCAGTAACGAAAATTATACATCTCTTTTCTCCTTATTAACCATTTTCAGGGTCTAATCTCCTCGGTTTGCTGGATTGAAGTTCTGCTCATCAGGAATTTCAATCCAGCAATAATTGCAGCGAAGCTACTTGTGTTCCTTAAGGCAGTTCAATAGCCACATTTCCGATAAACTGGTAATTCTGGCTGACTCCACCTTCGGTGTTATCATTGTCATGACCATCAACGGAGATCATACCGGCAAAGTCAGAGGCTCTGAGGTACAGACTTAAATTACGGTGTCCGTCTGCTTGAGGGCGTGTACTATCCGCGGGACAGCCTCCTCCCCAACAGGTGCCACTTGATATGTTCACCAGCAGTTGATCGATATATGGAGAATAACAAGTACCGTTGTTGCTGTCCTCCAGGACAAAACTCATCGGGCTCATCCCCTGTATGGAGACATCCACCTTCCAGCACATCTGGCCGAATAACACGTTGTCGCTGACCAGGGATACTCTTCCTTGTATGTCAGCCTGTTGCCAGGTGTGCTGGTTAGCTTTATTGTCAGCAAAACTACGAAAACCCTTTCCGCTGAAGGGATATGAGGCAATTACAGTCGGTTCTGAGTTGGGTGGACGAATATCTTTTTCGTTAACAGTAACTGAATCTGAATAAACTCGCACTTTACCGTCAGG
>CAXNND010000061.1:0-8095 GCA_964203105.1 Desulfamplus sp. | reverse complement strand
GCGAGATGTTCAATTTTTCAAAAATGTTAAAGGTTTTAATGTTCTCACAAGGGTTGAGGCTCTTGAGATCAAACGGTCAGAAAAAAAGGTTGTTGTCCGTTATTTGGATGAGGGCAGGGAGGGAGAACTTTATTATGACAAGCTGGTTATTGCAACCGGTGCAAATCCAATGCGTCCTCCCTTTCCAGGGGCTGACCTTCCAAAGGTTCACGTTGTCTCAAATCTTCACCATGCAGGTGCAATAAAGGCTGCGATATCAAATGGTGAGGTTGAGAGGGCTGTTGTAATTGGTGCAGGAGCTATCGGCATTGAGATGGCAGAGGCATTGACGGATCTCTGGGGAGTTGAAACCACAATTGTCGAGATGGCAGATCAGGTTCTTCCACAGGCACTTGGCAGGGATATGGCAAGGATCGTGGAGAAAAAACTTGAAGATCGTGGTGTAAGGCTGCTTTTATCCCAGAAGGTGATGAGGATAAATGGCGACATGGAAAATGGTGTTGAGTCTGTTGAGACTGTTGGACAAATTTTTCCAGCCGCTGGTCAATCAGTTCAAGTCTCTGAAAACATGGCAGATTCCAGGAAAATCACCTTGCCATGTGATATGGTTATTCTTGCTGCCGGTGTCCGCCCCAACTCTGAACTTGCAGTCGCTGCAGGGCTTGCAATTGGCAGAAACCGCGGAATTTTAGTAAATAAATGTATGCAGACCACAGACCCCAATATTTATGCAGGCGGAGATTGTGCCGAATTCACAAATCTGGTCAGCGGTTTGGATTGTGTCATGCCGTTAGGGTCACTTGCGAATCGTCAGGGACGCATTATTGCAACCAACATAAATGGGGGCAATGAGCAGTTCACCGGAAGTGTCGGAACATTTTGTATCAAGGTCTTTGATATGGGAGTTGCAAAGGCTGGATTGACCGTCAATCAAGCCAAGGCTTCTGGTTTTGATCCTGTTTATGCAGTGGTTGCCCAATCTGACAGGGCACATTTTTATCCTGATTCTGATTTTATGTTCATGAAGCTCATAGCAGACAGACGAACCAGAACTGTTTTAGGAGTTGAGGCGGCAGGTCCTCAGGGTGATGCTGTAAAGGCAAGAGTTGATGCCGTTGCCCCTCTCCTTAAATTTGGGGTGGATGTAAGTGAAATCTGCAACCTTGAAGTGAGCTACTCGCCACCCTATGCCTCTGCAATGGATGTTGTGAACAATGCCGGCAATGCTCTTGACAACACATTGAACGGCAATCTGAAATCTGTCGATACCTTTGAGTTTCTTGAACTTCTTGAAAAGGGAAATATAAAGGTACTGGATGTAAGAAGCTCTGCCCAGGCAGCCCCGTTTGTGGAGAGGTATCCTGAACAGTGGATAAATATTCCTCAAGATGAAATCCGTAACCGTTTTAATGAAATTTCCGATATAATTGGAAAAATAGCAGCAAAATCAATACTATATCTCATTTGCGGTACTGGTCCTCGCTCCTATGAGACTCAGGCGTTTCTTGGCAGTAAAGGAATCTCGAATACTAAAAATGTCCAGGGTGGATATGGAATGATACTTGCCATTCATGAGCCTTTGGTTTAGATAGACAACAAAGTTCAGTTGGATAAAAATTTCAAGTGTGTGTTCCTCCGGCATGCCGGAGGAACTTTTGCAATCCTATAAATTAGCTTTTAAAGAGAGGAAATATTTGATGTTTTTTGAGTTGATTGAAAAACGCAGAAGTATCAGAAAATTCAAGTCCTTGCCAATTGAAAAGGAAAAGATTGACAGAATCATTGAGGCTGCTTTAAGATCGCCATCCTCAAGGGGCTTTAATCCATGGCGTTTTATTGTGGTTGACCGCCCTGAACTTCTTGCGAGTTTGTCTGAGGCAAAACCGCATGGCTCTTCTTTTTTAAAAAATGCTCCTCTTGGAATTGTGGTCTGTGCTGATGAGAGCAAGACAGATGTCTGGGTTGAAGACGCATCAATTGCTACCATTTTTATCCAGCTTGCTGTTGAGGCACTTGATCTTGGAAGCTGCTGGATACAGATTCGCAAGAGAGAGCATGATCGCAGTCTCTCGGCAGAGTCTTATATCATGGGGATTCTTGGTATTCCCGAAAATTTTAAAGTGGAGTCCATGATTGCTATCGGATACCCTGATGAAGATAAAAAAGCTCATTCAAAAGAGTCTCTTGAGATGAAAAAGGTTTTTTGGAATGGATTTGCCAGTTGATTGGATTTTTGATAAGAATGGTTGGAATATTGTACTTGAAACATTCAAATAAAGGTAAATTACACTGGAACTTCAGCAAAGAATAATACGCCTGATTCAGCGAAATGATACTGAACTGCCAACTCTACCATTTGTAGTTAATAAAATTTTAGAAGTTGCTTCAGATGAGACTACCACAATTGATGATCTTGCAGAGGTTATAGTCTATGATCAGGGGATGACAAACAAGCTGCTACGATTATCAAATTCGTTTTATTACGGGCAGAGAAGCCCTGTTGACAATGTAAAAAGGGCGATTGCGGTAATAGGATTTGATGAGATTATTGGCATTGTTCTTGGAATGAATCTGCTATCTTCCCTGACAGAGAAGGAGTCGGGGTTAAATCTTGATATGAAGGCACTCTGGATACATTGTATTGGCTGTGCCACTGCCGCAAAGTCTATTGCCTCAAGAATTAATCCCGAGATCGCAGGAAAAATTTTTATTCCAGGGCTTTTGCATGATATGGGAAAGGTAATTCTTTCAATCTATTTCAAGGAGGAATATCGTCATGTTCGCTCTATTTCAATGGAGGAGCAACAACCCCTGTTTCGTGTCGAGAGAACCGTGTTCGATCTTGATCATGCGGTTCTTTCAGGTCTGTTGATGAAACGGTGGCGATTTCCGGAGCATATACTTTATCCAAGCAGATATCACCATAACCCATCCGCCTGTCCACCTGCATATCGAGAGTATGCCTTGATAATAAACCTTGCAAACTATCTGTGCCATAAGGCAAATATCGGTCACAGTGGCAATCCCATGTCAGTTGCAGTAAAAAACTCAACCCGTAAAGTTGGTATTACCGATATTGAACTAAAACTTCTCCTTGACCAGCTCCGTTTAAAGCAGGAAGAGATAAAGGCTTTCTTCAACATCACAACCGATTAGTCCTGCACCACTCTTTTAGTCTTCTTAGCCCATCTTCAGTAGATACGAGTGGATAGTATCCCAAATCCCTTTTTGCCCGTGAAATATCAAACCAGTGAGAGGTTGCAAGCTCTTTTGCCATGAATTTTGTCATTGGCGGATCTTTTTGGATGTTAAAAAGATTGAAGATGTTTTCGATCACTTTGCCTGCTGCCTCAGCAGTTCTTACAGATACCGAACCCTTAACCGGTGGTAACCCTGCGGCATTGAGCATATCATCCACCATTTTCCAGAGACTGACTGGTTTATCCTGACTGATAAAATAGATCCTGCCAGAAACACAATTCAGGTTATGACACTCTTTTAACCTGTCACCGGCAAGAATATGTGCATGTGCAGCATTGTCAATATAGATGGTATCTACCATGTTTGTCCCATCACCCACCCTTTTGAGCCGTTTGGCTCTTGCAATTATACCTGGCAGAAGATGGTTGTCACCGGGTCCCCAGATAAGATGAGGTCTGAGAATAACTGTGCTCAAGGCTGTTGAGGTCGCATTGATTACGATCTTTTCTGCAAGGGCTTTGGTTTCAGGGTAAGGTGCGTGGTAGGCTGTAGGGTAGGGTAGTGACTCATCAACCCCCTCCATGTTGTTACCATCAAACACAACACTTGGGGAGCTTGTATGGACGAGGCGGGCGACCCCATTTTTTAGACACGCATTAACAACATTTTCTGTGCCAATGACATTTGGTTTAAAATAGTCGATCCATCTGCCGGAAACACCGGCTTTGGCAGCCACATGAAAGACAATATCCACTCCAGCACACGCCTTGTCAACAGCATCTGCATCAGATATGTCTCCCTGAAACTGCTTTATCCCCATATTGTGAAGGTCCGGATAGAAATTTCTTGAAAAATTTAATACATCGTCACCCCGACGGATAAGCTGTCTGATAATGGCTTTTCCAAGAAAACCACCTCCACCAGTGACCAATATTTTTTCTTTTTTCATATTTTATAACTACTTGTCCTCTCAATCGGCATGTGACAGTTCGATAATACCTGCAATATCAAGAATAAGACTCACCCTGCCATCCGGCATGATTGTACCGCCAGATATCCCCTTGATATTATCCATTCCCATCCCGATTCCCATTCCAAGATTTTTGATAACCGTGTTCTGTTTGCCCATCAGCTCATCTACCAGAAGGGCAGTATGCAAGCCATTATCCTCAACCACAACAATAATGCCATTACAGGTATCTTTGACACCATTCTTTATCTTGAAGAGTCTGTTCAACCTGAAAAGGGGGATAAGTTTTCCAAGCACATTGATCATCTCACCCTTTTCAAACACGTTGGAAAGATGCCGTTTGTCAACCTTGAGCGATGTTACCACCGAGAGCGTTGGAATAACGTATATCTCCTTTGCAACACGTACAACAAGTCCGTCAATTATTGAAAGGGTCAGTGGAATCTTGATTGCACAGATAGTTCCCTTTCCTTCTGTGGAGCTTATAGATACCTTGCCTCTGCATGCCTCAATACTTTTCCTTACAACATCCATACCAACGCCTCTTCCAGAAACATCTGTTACTTTACTGGCAGTAGTAAGACCAGGATGAAATACTAAATTGAGTATTTCGTCACCAAATGTTTTATCTCCATGATTCAGGCTTTCAGCGGTAATAATCCCCTTTGCAATTGCCTTCTCCTCAAGACGTTTTCTGTTGACTCCCCTGCCATCGTCCTCCACCTCAATAAAAAGGTATCCCCCTTTGTGGAATGCTCTAAGCTCAATGGTTGCAGTTTCAGGCTTTCCTGAACCCACACGCTCCCTGATACTCTCCTCAATACCGTGATCCACACTGTTACGAACAAGATGTATTAAAGGGTCTCCAAGTTTATCAACAATGGTTTTATCAAGCTCTGTGGATTCTCCCCTGATTATGAACTGGATTTTCTTACCGGTTTTTCTGGCAAGGTCGCGAACTACCCTGTCCATTCTGTTAAACAGAGATTTTAGCGGTACCATTCTCAGACTTAATCCAAGGGTCTGAAGCTCTCTTGTAATTTTGTGTAGCGAGCTTAATGCCCTTAAAAGTGTGGGGGAGGCGAGGCTTTTAATTTCAGGGGACTGTGTGACCATAGACTCTGCAATGGCAATCTCTCCAATTATATTCACCATTCTGTCCAGACGGGCAGCATCAACATTTATGGATTCTGTAATCAGGGATGATGGGTGCACAGAAGATGCAGGCTCTTCGGGTTCTGAAGTATTCTGGCGGTTAACAGTTACCGAGTTGTTTTGGTAATCAGAAGTGGAATCTGTGTTTGGGCCGACAAGTTTTGAATCGCTGTTTGGACTGGTAATCGTCGAGATTGTCTCTGACTTGACAGTGTCTGGGGGTCTATTTGAGTATGTATCTGTTTTAACCGTTTTCTGCTGGATATCTGTTTGCGGCAGAGATGAGTTGTCAGGGTTGTTATGTTGATCAAACATCTCAATTATTTTTTCAGCAGATGGGGCACTACCATGGCTGCCTGCATATATATTATAGGTTGCGTCAAGCCAGTCCTTGACAGCAAGGAGGAGATCGACAATATTACCAAAATTCTGGGTATCCATAAGGTCTTCTGCCCGATGGCAAACCCTCTCCACATCTTTAAGACCTAAAAATCCAGCCTCTCCCTTTGTGGTATGAAACAGACGTTTCAGTTCACCTTGTGCATAAGCTCTGTTGTTCTCTTTTTCAATATCCAGAATCAGCACTTCCATTTTATCAAGTGTGTTTTTCTGCAATGAGAGAAATTCTGCGAAATCGTCAATATTGAGGAATGCCGGCAGTTCTCCTGGATGGATAAGATTTCGCTCTCCAGATTTAACATCTGGTGCAACCAGCTCTGTTATCTGTGGCAGAACTTGCTCTGCCATATTTGGTGCAACTTCTATAATCTCTGGCGTATCTCTATGTTTAATCCTTGGTTTAACTTCAATATCTGTAGTATCAGACTTTGAAATCTCTTGAGGTGAAGATTTTGCGGTCATGGATAATTCTGATATTTTATTTGTATCAGAAGGCTGGGTAACTGATGATTTGCCAATATCTTCAACCCCAGATGATTGGTTAATAAAGTGGAGGAAAGATTTCATCTCCGATATTATCTGATTAAGTGAATAAGCCTGACTCTCAATATCTTGGAGATTATCGGACGAACTCTCAGAATTGTTGTCAGGTGTTTGATCTAATACTTTATGCTCCATGATTGTTTTTACAATTTTTCCAGCCTTTTTTGCATCTTCGGCAAGCTCAAGAAAATTACAATCTTTTGCCTTTTGGAAGAATTTCTTTAAAAGCGAAAAAAGTCCGGTAAAGCTCTCAGTGTCCGTAATATCAGCAAGAACACACTCAAGGGAGATATCTTCAAGGAGAGATTCCATCACCATTCTCTCTGACGTAGATTCTGGAACTTTAGCCTCTGACATGGATTGTGAAAGAGTTGGGTCTGGTAAGTTCTTTACATCAGGCATATTATTCTCAAAAAAATCATTCATGTTCTTTAATATATACATTTTATAGGCAGATATACTTAAATAATGAAACTGTAGCAATGACATCATAAAGCTGATCTTGCTGCAAAACAATTCTTTTTTTTCTGTTTGCTCTTAAAATTAAATCTGTTGCCATGTAAATTAAATAATGATAAGTTTTTTAAATATTTTCAATGGTCTTGGGATTAAGTATGCTTTATTACAGTGCTATTTTCCATCAATGTTAAATTTTATATATTTTGTTATTACATAATATATTTATGTTACCCCGATCTGGAATTTTATATATGCCAACTATACTTATAATTGATGATTCATGGCTCACAAGGCGTGGAGTGAAGCGGATACTGTCAACACAGGGATATGAGATCAATGAAGCTGAAAATGGCCGTCAGGCTATGGAGATTATTCTTGCGAAAGACAGGATTGCAGATGCCATTATTCTGGATCTTCTAATGCCAGAAATGAATGGAATCGAATTTCTCGAAAAACTGAATGAGCATAACATTAAAATACCTGTAATTGTCCTTACTGCAGATATACAGCATACCGTCAAAACAAAATGTATCGGTCTTGGTGCCATTGCATTTATTAATAAACCGCCTGAACCTGATAATCTTGTCAAGATAGTAAATGGGCTGTTTTGCAAATTACCGAACAACTGTAAATCTGATAATTAAAGGTTGATAGAGAAGATAAGTAATGGATAAAATAGCTATATCCCATGACCAGCTTGAGGCAATCAAAGAGCTATGCAACATAGGTGTTGGCAAAGGTGCTTCTGTACTCAATACAATGCTTTCGTGTCATATAAGCCTGAGTGTTCCCAGTGTTAAAATTATTTCAAGCAAAGACTTTGCGTATGAGTTGAAATTATTTGCCAAAGATAGCAATATTTCGGCAGTCTCATTGGGTTTTCAGGGAAAGATAAACGGTTCTGCCCAGTTGATGTTTCCTACAGAAACTGCATCCTCATTAGTCGCTGTACTGGTTGATGAGGCTGATGAGATGGATATGGACGCTTTAAGAGCCGGAACGTTCTGCGAAGTTGGCAATATTGTTCTTAATGGAGTTATGGGATCTATTTCAAATATACTTGATCTCACTTTTGACTATTCAGTCCCTGAATATATTGAGACATCTCCGGATAATTTCATTAAAAAACCATCAGTTACGGATCGTGATTCCCATGTTCTGCTTGCAAGAACATGTTTTAATATAGATGAACTTGATATTGATGGAGACATAGGGATTTTTATGGAGATTGGGGCAATCCATACTCTTATTGAAACAATTGAAAGAAAATTTAACCTCTAATTTTACGCTGATAATACTCAAAAACGACACCTTATGGTCATAATGTTATTATAACTATTTGAAAAATTGACTATAATGATAATTTTC
>CAXNND010000060.1:0-8105 GCA_964203105.1 Desulfamplus sp. | reverse complement strand
ATTACCCTGTAAAACTTGGCTTAAATCGATTTTGCCATAATATCGCCAATAAGCTGACTAAATCTTGCCGGATTATCAATCTTTCCACCTTCACTTACAATGGCAATATCAAGCAGAATCTCACTGTAATCTTTCAGAATCGGGTTAGTGGTGTCTGTCTCGAAAATGTGCTTCATCTTGGCAATTAAAGGGTGGTTGATGTTAAGCTCCAACGACCGTTTCTGCACAGGTGCCTCCTGACCAGACGCTCTCATGATCTTCTCCATGTAGGCACTCATTCCGTAGTCATCAGCAGAAAGACATGACACAGAATCCTTAAGCCTGTTGGATATCTGCACCTCCTTGACCCTCTCCTCAAGTTTACCTTTGATAAAGCCAAATAGAGCACTATATTCGCCCTTTTTTGTCTCATCAACCTTGTCAAGCTCAAGGTCGCCTTTTTCTGCACTCTTGAGTTTTTTCTCCTTATACTCATGCAGAGATTGTGTAACCCACTCATCAACAGGTTCAACCATGAGCAGCACCTCATAATCTTTTGCCTTGAGAGCCTCAAGAAGCGGACTGTTTATAAGGGTATTGAGGTTCTCGCCGGTTATGTAGTAGATATCCTTCTGCCCCTCAACCATTCTTTCGATATACTCACTCAGGGTGATATATTTGCCGTCAGATTTTGTGGTTTTATATCGAAGCAAAGAGGCAATCCTATCCTTGTTCTCATAGTCTGTCGGGAGACCGGCTTTAAGAGCCTGACCAAACTCATTGTAAAAGGATTCAAACTTTTCCCTGTCCATCTCCTCCAATGTGGAAAATATCTTTTTTACCAAATTTTTGCGTATGTTTCTGACCAGCCGGTCCTCTTGGAGTATCTCGCGGCTCACATTAAGATTGAGATCAGGAGCATCTACAACTCCATGGATAAAACCCAAATATTCAGGCAAAAGCTCCTTGCAGTTATCCATTATAAAAACACGCTTGCAGTAGAGCTGCATTCCGTTTTTGCGTTCGGGACGGAAAAGATCAAACGGAGCTTTAGATGGAATAAATAGCAAAGAGTCATACTCTGTTACACCTTCAAATTTCTTGTGCATTACCTCAAGAGGCTTGTCCCAGTTATGGCTTATGTGGCGGTAGAACTCCTCATACTCTTCAGGGGTTACATCATCTTTATTTCTTGCCCATATTGCCTTCATTGAGTTGAGAGTCTCATCTTTTCTCACTTTGCGGTAACTCTCTCCAACTGGTTTTCCGTCTGGTCCCTTGACCCTCTCATTTTCAGGGATTGGCTCGCTCTTTTCCACATTCATAATAATGGGATATGTCACAAAATCAGAGTGCTTTTTCACAACATGGCGGACAGTATATTCATCGGTAAAATCCTGCTCATCCTCTCCATGCTCTTTAAGTTCAAGGGTTATTGTTGTCCCTCTTGACTCCCTGTCAATCTCTTCAATCAAGTATGTCCCCTTACCATCAGAGACCCATTTTACACCTTTTTCTGCACCCGCTGCCTTTGTGACAAGGGTTATCTTTTCTGCGGCAATAAATGCACTGTAAAATCCAACACCAAACTGACCAATCAGATCCGGTGAAAGCTGATTCTGCTCTTTGGAGTGCTGGAGAGCCTCCATGAATGCCGCAGTACCACTTTTGGCGATGGTTCCAATATTGTCGTTTACCTCACTGTATGTCATGCCAATACCGTTATCGGAAATCTCAAAGATTCTCTTTTCAGGGTCAGTTGATATTCTGATTTTGTAATCATTATCTTTTTCAAAAAGTGCTGGCTCTGTCTGCTCCTTGAATCTTGCCTTGTCAATAGCATCAGAGGCATTTGAGATAAGCTCACGAATAAATATCTCACGGTTTGAATAGAGAGAGTTGATAATAAGATGGAGCATCTGCTGCACTTCGGTTTTAAATTCACAAGTTTCCTGTCTGTTACCCATTTTGTTCTCCTGATATATTTTATTTGGTTCATTAAAAGGTTTATTTGTTTATTGCCTGATGTCGCTGAAAGGTATCTTTTTTGCTTTCAGCAATAAACTCCAATTGACGTCAACAATAATTGATGCAAAATTGGGATTGTCAAGGTGGGGGAACTTTTGAGCAGCAATTCTAATTTTGAGGTATTGGCTTGTTCGGGCAGATCAATAAAAATTGAAACTTAAAAATAAAGAACTTATGAAATTAAATGAAACTCTTAAGATAAAAGTTGCGGAGCGGACAAGAGAACTATACGAAATAAAATATTAAATAATTTATTTTACGTTATTCATATATTATAATAATTTTATTTATTTAATATTAAAAATAGTTGTTGACATTATGAAAAAAATATAATAACTAAAATAAATATACAAGAGGGGTTGGTTTTAAGCAATCCAATAATCAACTAAAGGAGGACGTAGCCATGGAAGACACCATGACAGTGTTTACCGCAAGCAAGTACTGCAATGTCTCATCCAAAACAATAATAAACTGGATAGACGCAGGACACATCAAGGCCTACAAGACAGTGGGTGGACATCGAAGAATCAAGAAAAGTGATCTGGAGAGTTTTATGGAAAATCAGGGAATTCCTGTTCCAAGAGGGAATGACGATACAGCCAGAAAAAAAATCCTGGTTGTTGATGATGATCTCATTATTGTTGAATCTATTGTTCAATCTCTTGAAGAGGATGAGTATGACTATGAAGTTATCTCTGCATCAGACGGGTTTGAGGCAGGTCTTCAGGTTAACCATTTCAAACCGGATCTTCTTATTCTTGATATAATGATGCCTGATATCAAAGGCTATGAGGTGTGCAAGAAAATTAAAGGCACCAAGGAGACAGAGCATATCAAAATCATAGTTCTGTCTGCCTATTTAGATGATGAGAAATTTCAGCAGATGAAGGATAACGGTGCGGATCTGTGCCTTTCCAAACCATTGCCCCTCTCCCGTCTGAAAGATGAAGTGGCCACACTTCTTGGACTTAAAGACAAGTAAAAAAGATTATGGTGAGGCTGAATATAAACATAAGTATTAATATAAAATATAAAAAGATAAAGGATATAAGGAGGTAGGTTATGAACCTGAAAGAATCCCTGGAAAAAAAGAAATTTGTTGTAACGTCGGAGATCCAGGCTCCACTTGGAGAGGATAATCCTGAAGAGATTATAACCAGCCTGAACAAGGTGAGGGGCAGAATAGACGGGGTGGCTGTTTCTGACGTTGAGCTTGAAGGCGTGGTGGGAGATTCGATTCAGACCTGTGACATACTGCGGAAAAACCGTTTCAACGCTATATACCAGACAACAACCCGTGACAAGAACCGTTTTCAACTGCACAAGGATTTGACGCTTGCCCATGAGACAGGTGTGGAGAATCTACTTGTCTTTACAGAGGATTACCGTATTTCAGGAGAGAGCCTTCAGGAGTCCATGTTTTTTCATGTTGACTCGGGAAAGCTCGCGTCGGTTTTGGACCACATGCGTCAGGGTCAGACCATTGACGGAAACCCCATGGATAAAAAGATTGAATTTGTTCTTGGTTCAGGTGTTGAAGCACCCTGGGGTAAAAATATCCCCAAGAAAGGGATGGAAGAGATGGAAGACATGATGAATATCGGAACAGGCTATTTTCTCACCACCCCTATTTTTGATGTTGATCAGTTTGAAAAATTCATGAAACAGGCAAATACCTTTAATGTTCCGGTCATTGCCGAAGTGATGATCCTTCGCACAGGCGGAATGGGCAAATTTCTCAACCGTCACTTCAAATCCGGTCTTGTACCTGAATGGGCTATCCAGAAACTTCTGAAAGCACCGGACAAGATGAAGGCAAGCATTGAACTTTTTGCAGAGACAGTAAAAAGCCTGAAAAGTATCTGTCAGGGAGTTCATATCATTACCATCGGTGGAGAGGATAAACTTGCAGAGTATCTTGATGCAGCCAAATTAAGATGAGTAGGGGCACCCCCCTGTGGTTTGCCCCCTTAATAAGGGCCGGAATGGGATAATACAGTCAATGTCTCATTTGACGGCTGGAGTCAGGAGGGAACGTCAATATGACAGAGCCAATAAAACTGGAAGAGTTTGCATGCGATTTTAAAGAGGAAGTTGCAGGCCGCATACCGGAGGCAAATTTTGATCTGTGCCTCACCTGCGGAACATGTACAGGCGGATGCCCGGCATCAGAGCAATATGATATGGATCCGAGAAGATTTCTGCGGATGCTGCTCCTTGGCATGGATGATGAAATCAGAAAGAGTCCCTGGGCATGGGTCTGCACCATGTGTGGAAGGTGTATGTCAGCATGCCCCATGAAAATCAATATTCCAAAATTGATCTACAATGTGCGTGCGGGCTGGGAGAGGGATAAGAGACCCAAAGGTATCAGGAATTCCTGCGATCAGCATATCAAATCAGGCAATGCAATGGGGGTACCCAAAGAGGATTTTGTATTCACCATTGAGGATGTGGCAACAGAGATAAGGGAAAACCAGCCTGAATTCAGCGATCTTGATATTACGGCAGACAGGGTTGGGGCATATATGGCTTTGAACCAGAACTCAAGGGAGCCTGTGACAGAGCCTGATGAACTTGGTCCGTTATGGAAAATCCTCCACATGGCAAAGGCAGACTGGACACATCCCACAGTCATGTGGGGTGGCGAAAACTACTGCATGTTTCTCGCCGACGATGAGGGGTGGCGATATATCATGGAGGAGTTTGTCTATCACATTGAAAACAACCTGAAATGCAAGATGGTGGTCAATACAGAGTGAGGACACTCATACTATTCAATCCTGGAAGGATTGAGAAAATACAACATTCCCCATACATTTGAATTTAAAAGCATTATAGAACTTTATGCACAATGGATTAAAGATGGAACATTAAAGGTCAATTCAGACTGGAATAAAGATCTCAAGATAAAATTTACGGTTCAGGACCCTTGTAATATTGGCAGAAAAATTGGAACCAACAAGATTGTGGATGATCTGCGATTTGTTATCAAAGCCGTAGTGGGTGAAGAGAACTTTGTTGATATGGTTCCCAACAGATCAAATAACTTCTGCTGCGGAGGTGGTGGCGGTGCCTTGCAGGGAGGTCATACCGAACAGAGAAGAGCCTATGGAAAGGTGAAATTTGACCAGATTATAGAAACCGGTGCTAAATATGTGATAACTCCGTGCCACAACTGCCATGCCCAGATTGAGGATATGTGCCACCATTACGGCGGCGATTATCACACCTTGCATCTATGGACTGTAATCTGCCTTGCTATGGGCATTTTAGGTGAAAATGAACGAACCTATCTTGGACCGGATCTTGCTGAATTCGGTTTAGAGACTAAGGAGGTATCCAATGAGCCATAAAAAATTTTCTATATCCATTGAAGGGGGTATCCAATGACCGAACAAAAAAATGGTTCAGTGCTGGTTGTTGGTGCTGGCATTGCCGGTATTCAGGCATCCCTTGATCTTGCAGATTCAGGGTATCTTGTCTATCTCGTTGAAAACAATTCAGCCATTGGCGGCGTCATGTCCCAGCTTGACAAGACATTTCCAACAAATGACTGCTCCATGTGTATTATTTCACCAAAATTAGTAGAAGCAGGTCGCCATCTCAATATAGAGCTTTTCAATAAAACACGTGTCAAGGAGATAACCGGCACCGCCGGCAATTTCAAGGTAAAACTTCTTGAAGAACCAAGATTCATTGATACTGATAAATGCACAGCCTGCGGGGAGTGCTCAAGTGTCTGCCCTGTTGAACTGCCAAGCCAGTTTGATCAGGGTTTATGTAACCGCAAGGCTGCTTTCAAACTCTATCCACAGGCAATGCCAAGTGCATATACAATTGAAAAAGGTGACCGAGCCCCCTGCAAACTCACCTGTCCTGCTGGTTTAAATGTTCAAGGCTATGTCCAGATGGTTAAAAAGGGTAAATACAAAGAGGCTCTTGAGATCATAATGGAGCAACTGCCTTTGCCGGGAGTTTTAGGGAGAATCTGTCCCCATGAGTGCGAAAATGGCTGCCGAAGACGTGAAGTGGATCAGTCTGTTGCCATAAGAGACTTGAAGCGTCTTGCAGCAGATAAATTTGATGCAAGACAGATTGAAATTGAATGTGCCACTCCAACCGGAAAAAAGGTTGCCATCATAGGTTCTGGACCTGCCGGACTCTCTGCTGCCTATCATCTTGCTAAAAAAGGAGTTAGATCCACCATATTTGAAGCTCTTCCAAAAGCCGGTGGAATGCTTCGGGTTGGTATTCCCGACCATCGTCTTCCTCCTGAAGTGCTTGATCGGGATATTGAAGTTATCACCAACCTTGGGGTTGAAATAAAACTTAATACTCAACTTGACGATAAAATGAATGTTGATTCCTTGCTCTCAGACGGATTTGATGCAGTCTTTCTTGGCATGGGTGCTCATAAAGGTATTGATATTGCGATCCCAGGTGATCACCTTGATGGAGTTAGACAAGGCGTTGATTATCTAAGAGAGTTAAATCTTACAGGCAACACCCAAACAGGCAAAAGAGTTGCAATTATCGGCGGCGGCAATGTGGCAATTGATGTGGCAAGAAGTGCAGTGCGTTTAGGAGCTGATAAGGTAACCATAATCTACCGCCGAACACGCAAAGAGATGCCAGCATGGGAAGAGGAAATCTTGGCGGCTGAACATGAAGGCGTTGAGATCATCTATCTGTCAGCACCCCAACAGGCAATTGGGACAAGTGTTGATGCTTCTGGAAAACAGCAGGGCAAATTATCAGCAATTCGCTGTATAAGAATGGATCTGGGTGATCCTGACTCTTCTGGAAGACGGCGACCGGTCCCGATTCCGGGAAGTGAATATAATATTGATGTTGACCAGCTTATCTGTGCAATCGGTCAACAGCCTGATGTCTCTGGAATTAAAGAAACTTCTGCCACTGCACAGAACAGCACAGTTGACCAAAGCAGCAAGACTTATCAAAGCAACACAACTTGTGACAAAACAAAAGAAACCAATGAGATCAAAATCACAAAATGGGCAACTGTTGATGTGAACCCAATCACCTTTGAAACAGGTAGAAAGGGAGTTTTTGCAGGCGGTGATCTCCAGACCGGACCCGGAGTTGCCATTGCTGCCATTGCTGCTGGCATGGAAGCTGCCGAATCTATCTCACGTTATCTCAAGGGTGAGGATATGGCTCTTGGAAGGACTAAAAACAGCAAGATACATCCGCCCAAGCAACAAGATGAAATCGGTGATTCCAACCCTCCAGACTATACACCTATCTCCGAAAATATCCCCAAAGCTGAACGGGCAAAAGTTCGGGAACTCAAACTTGACCAGCGAAAAGGCAATTTTAATGAGGTTGAGCTTGGGCTTGATGAGCAGGAAGGGCAAAAAGAGGCGGAACGCTGCCTAAATTGCGGATACTGTTCCGAGTGTATGGCTTGCGTTGATGCCTGTCTTGCAAATGCTGTTGATCACTCCATGGTTCCAAGAACTCACGATATTGAGGTAGGGGCAGTGATTCTCTCCCCGGGATTTACACCATTTAACCCTGCCGTATATGAGACATACGGTTACGGGACACACCCCAATATTGTTACAAGTATTGAATTTGAACGACTTCTTTCTGCCTCCGGTCCTCACAGGGGACACCTTGTAAGACCATCAGACGAGACAGACCCGAAAAAGATCGCATGGCTTCAGTGCGTGGGATCAAGGGATATAAACAGAGGCGGACACAGCTATTGCTCAGGCGTCTGCTGCATGTATGCCAACAAACAGGCAGTTATTGCAAAAGAGCACAGCGAACATGATTTAGATACTGCAATCTTTTTTATGGATATGAGAACACATGGAAAGGATTTTGATAAATACAATATCAGGGCAGAAGATGAGAGTGGTGTAAGATTTGTCCGCTCCAGAATTCATTCCATCTTTCCCATGAAAGATGACAGATTGCGTCTTGTTTATGCTACAGAATCAGGCTCAACTGCTGAAGAGGTCTTTGATATGGTTGTGCTTTCAATAGGTCTTGCACCATGTGCTGATGCTGTTGAACTTGCCAAAACTATGGGCATTGAACTCAATCGTCATCAATTTGCAAAGACC
>CAXNND010000059.1:0-8170 GCA_964203105.1 Desulfamplus sp. | reverse complement strand
CTTGTGGTTGAGCTGTCTGCCTGTGTAAATGGTGTGAATAGGAATGGCAACTGAGAGTCACTGATACCAATGCCAGTATCTTTAATACTTACCCGCAAAGTTATAGTTTCTTTACCCTTAGCCTCTTTATTCCCATCAGTTTGCGTGGTATCCTTATCGGCTATAAGTTCCGTATGAACTGACACCTCACCTGCTTTGGTATATTTAACCGCATTCCCGACAAGGTTCATTATTACCTGACTAAGCCTCATGGGATCTCCAACCATGAACCTTGGGATATTTTTTCCAAAGCTGTAAATCAGCTCCAACTTTTTTTCATTAGCTGTGAATTTAAGCACGTTAAATATCTTTTCAATTATCTGATTCCACTCAAATTCAACCGACTCAAACTCCATTTTGCCAGCCTCAATCTTTGACAAGTCGAGAATGTCATTTATAATTGATAAAAGAGAATCTGAGGCAGCCTGAATATTGCTTAAATAGCCATATTGTATGTCGTTAAGTTCAGTGTCCATCATAAGATGGCTCATACCAACAATTGCATTCATTGGGGTTCTTATCTCGTGGGACATGGTGGCAAGAAAATCACTTTTTGCACGAGTTGCAGACTCTGCCTTTTTCTTTGCAGCTTCCAACTCCTCCATAATCTTTTTTTGGGATGTTGTATCCTCTTTTATTGCCACAAAATAGGCAATTTTACCATTTTCATCTATAACAGGAGATATTGATGCAGATTCCCAGTAAGTTTCCCCGCTCTTTTTCCTGTTAACAAATTCACCTCTCCACTCCTTACCGGATAGAATTATCTTCCAGAGGTTTTTATAGTAGCCAACTGGCATCTCTCCGGAATTTAAAATCTTGGGATTCTGTCCAATAGCCTCTTCACGGGTGTATCCCGTGACCTGACTGAATTTGCGGTTAACATACTCAATATTGCCATTAATATCTGTAATAACAACACTTACCGGACTGTATTCAATAGCTTGCGATAATCTACGTATCTCCCGTTCCGCCTGTTTGCGTTCACTTATATTTCTGACTACCGCAAAATTATATTCATCTCCACCTTCAAAAGCTACATGGTTTGCAGTAATCTCAAATGGTATATGGTTTCCATCCTTGGTCCGGTGAGTAGTTTCCAGTCTGATTGTTTTAAGATATCGCAGTGCACTCCAGTGATCACTCCATGATGACTCACTCATGTTAGGATCGATATCCACTATTTTAAGTCTTGTAATCTCTTCTTGAGTATAACCGGTATATTTTATAACTGCCTGGTTGACATATTTGATGCTACCGTCAGGATTGATCCAGTAAACACCATCTGCTGTAGTGTCAACTGCTACCCGCATGAATTTGAGGAACTTTTCATTCTGTTTTTTCTCTGTAATATCACGCATTATCTCCATTACATGGCTTATATTGCCTGACTCATCGAAACCGGCAACACTTGAAGAGCATGAGAGAATCCGTTCATTTCCATCTATGTCAAAGTGTGCATACTCTCCTGAATGTACCTTTCCATCCCTGAATGTCTTGTGAACAATGCAGTTATGGCAGATGTTATTCCATCGTCCATAGGCACGGTGGCACTTTTGTCCAACCAGCGAAGGTCCATATAGTCTTGTTGCCACATCATTTGTCCAGACAATATTCTGGTCTATGTCAATCATGCACATTGCATCAGGAATTGACTGGATTATACTCTTGAGTTTATTCTCGCTGTTAATTAGATTGATCTCTGCCAACTTGGGCTGTGTTATATTTTCATGTGAGACCATAATCCATAAGTCATCTTCAAAGGCAAAACTGATAAGGCTCATTCTGAACCACCGTTTTTCATCTGGTGCGTGGCATGGGTAATCAACTGAAAAGGTGTCAATCTCTCCGGCAAACATCTGCTCTATACTTTTTAACGCCTCTTCTGCACCCTCTGTCTTTTCCATCACCTCTTTTTCAACTGTCTCCAACTCCAAACGCCTTCTCTCTTCAGATGCCTTTTTGCAAATTTCGATATAGTTCTCTCCAACACAGTAATTTGAAGAATAAAGACCATTCTGGTCAGCAAATATTTTCCATGCTCTGTTCACGGCAACAATGGTGGCATTCTTGTCAAGAACAGCAATCTGCTTGGACATGGAATCTAAAGTCCTCTGGATATTGCTATTTAAAATATCCTCTGCTTTTATATTCATGTTGTCTATTGCTGTCTGATTCTTCATTAGTATCTATTCCGCTTTATCGGGAATAAAACCCGATAAGAATTTGATTGTAGTAAAAAAACTTTTGCCCTGATTCCAAGTAAATGTCTAAAACGCTTGAACATATAGCATCTACTATTTTTGATGGCAATACAATTTATATAATGAAAATAGAGCTTAAAAACAATGTCAATAGAAATTGAAAAGATAGTAAATACAAACTTACTGATACATGATAAACTGATTTTAATAAGATAAATTTCATATAAAATAAAACAACAATAACAAGGAGAGTCAAAATGTCAAAAAAAATCATCAAAACCGATAAAGCACCAGCAGCCATAGGTCCCTACTCTCAAGGTGTAGTAACAGGCAATCTTCTTTTTACATCAGGGCAGCTCCCGATTGATCCTGTCACAGGTAAACTTGTTGATGGAACAATTGACGATAAAGCTCGGATGGCATTTAAAAATCTTGAGGCAATTGCAGAGGCAGCAGGGACAAATTTTTCCAAAGCTATAAAGACAACAGTATTTCTTGCAGACATAAACAACTTTAAGGCTGTAAATGGTGTTTATGCACAATACTTTAAAGAGCCGTTTCCCGCACGCAGTGCTTTTCAGGTGGGGGCACTTCCTCTTGGTGCTGATATAGAGGTGGAAGCAATTTTTGAACTTTAGCCATTTGGGTCGCGGCTATCAATTTATAAAAACGATTAAGAACACGGTTCATAGCCTTTGATTTAAATTTCATTTATGAAGCGATATTACAGGCTTGTCTTTCTTTATTATACTTTACACTGTCCTAATTTGAGCTTTTAATTTTTATCGCCCTGAGCTAAAGCTCTGGGCTAACTTTATTAAAGCCCACTTAAGTGGGCTTATTTTTATAAATTCGAGGGCTTCAGCCCTACGGCATGACTGAATAAAAACTTAAATTTATGACCTTTCAGAGTATAAAAAAAACGTTTTCCTTCTGTTTTTCTTATCCCTTTTCTACTGTGTTTTAAATTTACCGAGCATTGCTTGAAGCTCCTCTCCAATTTTCTTGAGCTTTTCCGCCTGAACCTTCAACTGTGCAGAACCATTTGCCCCTTCACCTGCAGTAACATTGACTCTGGCAATATCCTGACTGATGCTTGCTGATGCACTGGAGGACTCTCCCACATTACGATTTGCCTCCTGTACCCCCTGGGCAACCTGGGCAATATTTGAGGATATCTCCGAAGTGCTGACAGACTGCTCTTCAACTGCCGCAGCAATGGTGGTTATTATGCTATGGATATCTTCGACAACCGAGGTTATATTGTTAATTTTTGTAACCGACTCTCTGGTTGTTCCCTGAATGCTGTCAATTTTTTCCTTGATATTATAAGTGGCTCTTGCAGTCTGTCCTGCAAGGTCCTTGATCTCGTTTGCAACAACTGCAAAACCTTTACCTGCCTCTCCTGCCCGTGCAGCCTCAATGGTGGCATTGAGAGCAAGAAGATTGGTCTGATCCGATATTTCGTTAATCGCCTCTGTCACCTTGCTGATATCCAGTGCAGCCTTTCCAAGTTGCTCCATCTGTTGTGATGTCGCTCTTGCCTCGGTAAGGGCACTCTCGGAAATGGACCTTGCCCGTTCAGAACTTTTTGTAATCTCGTTGATGGTGCTGCTCATCTGTTCAGAAGCCGTTGCCACCATTGAGAGATTTGTGGAGGATTGCTCCATTGCAGCAGCAACAGCAGTCAGATTCTGGGTCATCTGTTCTGTGGCACTGCTGACATTCATGGCAAGTGAAGAGGTCTCGTGGGTCCCTTTTGCAAGGGTAGATGCAATATCAAGCAGATCAGATGACGATCTGTCCATTACCTTTGCATTTTCTACACTGTTTTTGATGATTGCCTGAAGATTTTCCATGAACCTGTCAAACCAGTGGGCAAGCTCACCAATCTCGTCACCGCTTTTTATATCAAGCCTTTTGGTCAGGTCACCCTCACCCTCGGCAATATCCTTGAGTCCATCCACAACCTTTCTTATGGGTCTGACAATTGAGTTGCTGACAATGATCATCACAATCCCGAACAGCAGCAGAACAACTACGCCAATTGTGATAATCGACCATGTAAGTTCCCTTGATTGTTCCTGTATTTTGTCCATTGGAACGCTGATGGCAAAGCTCCATGGTGTTGTTGATTTTCCAATGGTGACTGGAGTGACCACAAAATAGTTTTTCGTCCCTTTCACGATACTTTTTTTGTAAAAAGTATATTCCTTTCCCGCCAGAATAGCCTCTCGAAATGAATCCTGAATCTCCTTTTGTTGCCTCTGAACAGCATCTTTACCAATAGCCTTTGAGTCAGGATGTGAAACCATGACAGCGCTGTTGGACATGACAAACGCATATCCTGTTTCATAGGGTTTTATTTTATCTGCCAATTCCTGAAATACGGTAATATCTATATCAATACCAGCCACACCAACCGTTTTTCCATCTATTATTACAGGAACCACAAGACTTGTCATAAGAATTTCCTTACCATCCACCTTATACTTATAAGGTTCAAGTATTGTCTCCAGACCACTTTTTTTAACAGAAACATAGTATCCACTGATATCAGTCTCATAATCCACAAGAGGCTCAACAGTAATTTCGCCTGAGCCGCGATTCCAGTATGGCACATAACGACCGGTGGCATCATGGCCTGGAGCATTGACAAAATCCTGATCCCTGCCATCAAGGGCATTGGGTTCCCAGCATGTCCAGACTGCAAGAAATGTGGGATTCTTTTCAAGAACCTGTTTGAGGATACTGTCCATCACCTTGCGATCAGGATTTGCATTTTTTTTGATTCCTTCAAAAGCATGGGCAATATTTCTTGCTGCATCCATGGCGATTTCCATATCTGCCCTAATAACCCCTCCATACCTGTATGCCATCTGTTCAGCAACATCCTCACCAAAATGATCAGCAACTTTTCTGGTTTTAAAACTTACAAACGCAATAGTGATACCAAATGCAAGGAACACCACCATACCTACAACAGAAACAAGTTTTGTTCTGATTTTCATAGCTTATTTTCTCCTTTAATTGCCTTGATTCATGTTTCATTATCCTATAAAAGTCATATCATATATTGCTCTTTCCTATCATCAAAACAAGAAAATAAAAATCATAAAAATCCAATGGGAAAAAATTATGAAATTCAAAATTGGCTCGGGTTATGACGTTCACAGGTTAGTCGAAGAGAGAAGGCTTGTCATTGGCGGAGTTAATATTCCATCTGACAAGGGGTTACAGGGTCATTCAGATGCTGATGTGCTTGTCCATGCTGTGTGTGATGCCATACTTGGTGCAGCAGGACTTGGGGATATTGGCAGGCATTTTCCTGACTCTGATCCCTCCTATAAAAATATCTCAAGTATGATTATTCTGAAACAATGTGCAAACATGATGGAGGAGCAGGGTTACTGTATTGAAAATATTGACTGCACCATCCTTGCCCAGTCTCCAAAACTTGAGCCATACAAGAGAGAGATGGAGCATAAAATTGCGGCTGCCATTGAAATCTCACCAGAATCTGTTAATGTAAAGGCAACCACAACCGAAGGGCTTGGATTTGAAGGCAGAGGAGAGGGAATTGCCGCCCATGCTGTTGTTCTGGTTACACAGATTTCCAGAGTCAAGCTGAACTCCGGAAGAGCATCTGAATAAATGGAGTAGCACAAAGGGTTAACCCCTCCTGTTCCCCATCTTCAATGAATCTATTGTATATTAGAGAGATACTGTTGTAAGCCTTACAGCATAAATCAGTATAACTATTAAAACACAAATCAGGATAAAACTATATGAGCCTAAAAATTTACAACACATTGACCGGAAAGAAAGAGCTGTTTGTCCCACTACAACCTGGAAAAGTTGGCATGTATGTCTGCGGACCCACTGTTTACGATACAAGCCACATTGGGCACGCCCGCTCTGTCGTAATATTTGACGTGATTTTCAGATGGCTTAAAGAGTCAGGGTATGATGTCTGCTATGTGAGAAACTTCACTGATGTGGATGACAAGATCATCAAAAGGGCGAATGAAACAGGCAAAGACCCTTTCGAGATATCCGAGAAATATATCAAGGAGTTTCATAACGAGATGGATGCTCTTAATGTCCTTCGCCCCACAATTGAACCCAAGGCTACCGAACATATTGGTGATATTATCAATTTTATCCAGATGCTGATTAAAAAGGGCAAAGCCTACCATGTGGAGGGTAGTGATGTCTTTTTCTCTATTGAATCATTTGCAGGATATGGCAAGCTCTCCAACAGAAATCCTGATGATATGGTCGCAGGTGCAAGAATTGCTGTTGACGAGAATAAGAGAAACCCGATGGATTTTACCTTGTGGAAACCAGCAAAGCCAGGAGAACCAGCATGGGACAGCCCGTGGGGACCAGGCAGACCAGGCTGGCACATTGAGTGTTCTGCAATGAGTAGCCGCTATTTGGGTCAAAGTTTCGATATTCATGGCGGAGGTAAGGATCTGATTTTTCCACACCATGAAAATGAAATTGCCCAGTCTGAGGCACTGTTTGAGAGGCAGTATGTTAAATATTGGATTCATAATGGTTTTGTCGATATTAATAACGAAAAGATGTCCAAATCCCTTGGCAACTTCACCATGATAAAGGATGTGCTTGTAAAATACCACCACGAGGTTATACGCCTGTTTCTGCTCTCCAAACATTACAGAAGCCCGATTGACTACAACGAGAATTCAATGGATGAGGTGATCTCGAGTTTAGATAAAATCTATGCGTTTCTGGATCGAGCGGAAAAGGCTGGTATTCCAACTTGTTCGACTTCAACGCCTCAGAAGATTAACAATATCAATAGTGCTCTGTCTGGACAAGGCTGGGCAACCTTTAGGGAGGATATGGACGATGATTTCAACTCAGCCAAAGGAATCGCAACCATATTTGATACTGTCAAGAGAGGAAATAAAATCCTTGATAAAAGCACAGAGTATGCCGGAAAAAACAGCGTAGAATCAGTATCTTCTGAAAAATTGATGTCACCTGAAAATATGCAGGAGATAGCAGCAATCTGTTATGATATTAAGAAGATGGGCAATATTCTTGGTATTCTTTCCCAATCTCCTGAGTCATATTTCAAAGCTAAAAAAGATGCGGGTCTTGCAGATGGTGCAATTGATCCTAAAATGGTTGACCAACTGGTTATTGAGCGAACAGAGGCAAGAAAGTCAAAAAATTTTGCAAGGGCTGACGAGATAAGAAAAGAGCTTGATTCCATGAATATCATTTTAGAAGATGGAGCTGGCAAAACTACATGGAAATTCAGCTAAAAAGAAGTAAAAAAAATGAAAGAGAATAAAGCAAAACCATTCTTAAAATGGGCTGGAGGAAAAACTCAGCTCATTAAAGAAATTAGTTTAAAGTTTCCATTTAAAAATCATGAAACTTTTAATTATGTCGAACCTTTTGTGGGGAGTGGAGCATTACTATTTTGGGTTTTAAACAACTTTCCAAATATAAGTAAAGTTGTTATTAATGATATTAACGAAGACTTAACTACCTCTTATATAACAATAAAAAAAGATGTTTCTAAGGTAATTTCAATACTTGAACAATTTGAATATGAATATCACTCTCTTTCAGAAAATATAGAAGAGAAAAAAGAGTATTATTACGCAAAAAGACTCCTTTTTAATAAAAGAATTTCTGATAATACTCTTCAAACTGCCATATTTATCTTCCTAAACAGAACTTGCTTTAATGGACTTTACAGAGTTAATAGAAAGAATGAATATAATGTTCCGATAGGAAGCTATAATAAACCAATGATCTGTGATAAAGATAATCTCTTATCTGTAAATGAATTGATTCAAAAAGTAGAAATATTATCTGGAGATTTCGAGCAAACTGTCAATTATGTAAATAAAGACACTATTTTTTATTTTGACCCGCCCTAT
>CAXNND010000058.1:0-8192 GCA_964203105.1 Desulfamplus sp. | reverse complement strand
ATGGCTGAATGCCTCTATTGATATAATTTTCGGCATCACCTGGGGGATTCTGTAAAAGACCCCAAGACCTGCCATGACAAGGAGAGTACCCCACAGAATCTGTATTTTCTTTTTATCCATACTGTTTCACCATCTATCAATTTTATCCTAATACAGCAAATACATTATTGCCAAAAGCATAGATCAACACAACAATCATCAGTTATTCAGACTCATGAATTTCTGCAAGTCTTGAGTCAAAAACAGCTTTTTTAGATTCAAGCTCATCCATGTTATTCTCAAGAGTATCAAACAGAAGATCAATTTCTGTCTGACATCGGGATATCTCTATGCCAATTGAGGCTATCTCTTTGCCATTCATCTTTTCTGATGCCTCCTGCATGGAGACATGAAGCTCCTTGAGTCGCTCTTCACATTTTTCTATCAGCCGTTCATTTTTTGCAATAGCCTTTTCTATGTGTCCCACAGCTTTGGAGCGATCCTGTATGATCTCTGACCGAAGTTTGCGAAGCTCCTTTTTCGTGGGGGCAACTGCCCCTTTTGGTCTGAGCTGGGGCTGTGAAATCGAATCATTGAGTGGGGAATCCTGTTTTACCACTCCATTTTTGGATGCCTTGCGATTTGAGGCTACATTATCCTCCCACCCATCTTTATCAAGAAACTCCTGATATGTCCCTTCAAAGATTTCAATCTGATCGTTTTTAAACACAATCAGACGGTTTGCCAACGAGTGGAGAAACATCTCGTTATGTGTAACCAGGAGGACGGCACCTCTGAAATTATCAAGAGCAAGCACAAGAGAGTCGCAAGACTCCATGTCAAGATGGTTTGTAGGTTCGTCAAGCATCAGAAGATTCAATGGTTCTGCCAAAAGTTTTGCAAGCATGACTCGGCTCTTCTCTCCTCCTGAGAGGACAGAAATCTTTTTTAGGGCGTTGTCCCCTTCAAACATCATTGCACCGCAGATATTTCTTGCTTTTTGCCTGTCCATGTCAGGATGAGAGTAGATAATTTCCTCTTCAACTGTTGCATTGCTGTTAAGGGAGGCTATATTGGTTTGCTCAAAATATCCCATTGCAAATCCCGGGTTGTAACTTACTCTGCCCTGATCTGGTCGTAGCCTGCCAGAAAGAATTTTTAGCAAGGTGGTCTTGCCTTTTCCATTTTTTCCAATAATGGCTATTCTGTCATCAGGGGTTACAGTTATGCTAAAATTGTCAATCAGGGGTAAGAGTTGTGTGTCATAGGAAAATCTGATTCCGTCACATTCCATGATCTTTTTACCGCCAAATGCCCTGTCTCTGAATGAAAACTCAAGTGAGTCTATTTTCTGCAACGAATCCTTTTTCTCCATTTTAGCAAGTGCCTTGACTCTTGACTGCACCAATCCTGCAAGTCTTGCCTTTGCACGGAAACGTGTGATGAAAAGCTCCATCTCTTTTATACGTTTCTCTTCATTGACCCTTGTTTTTTCATAAATCTCCTCATCCTGGGCTATCTGCTCGTAATATTTTGAGGTTGTGCCTGCAATCTTGCGGATCGCACCTCGGTGGATTCCTGCAATATGGGTCACAACACTGTCCATGAAACTTCTGTCGTGTGTTACAAGCAGAATCTCACGAGGCCATGATCTTAAAAATGAGGATATCCAGCGGATCGATACAATGTCAAGGTAGTTGGTTGGCTCGTCAAGTATAAGCAGATCAGGTTCTGAAACAAGAACCTTTGCAAGTGTGAGACGAACCTGATACCCGCCGGAAAAATCTGACGGCGATCTGTTCATGTCATCATCTGAAAAACCGAGACCCGCGAGGATCTTTTCAGCCTTCCAATAGTGATCTTTTTCATGTTCAGTAAGGCCCAACATACATTCTTCAACCACGCTGCTCCTTGAAAATGCAATGTGCTGGGTAAGATATCCAATTCTGTAGTCACCTGGAATCTGTATCTGCCCGCTGTCAGGCTCCTCCTGCCCTGTTACCATTCTTAAGAGTGTGGTTTTACCATGACCGTTTCTTCCAACAAGACCTATTTTTTCACCTGGGTTTATCTGGAGTGCGGCACTACTGAACAATACCTGGTTGGAATACGTTTTTGAGATGGAGTCAATATTTATCATAACATTCTGAATTTCTTGTTTTAAAGCAGCCTTGAGTCGCAAATTCACCGCTACTTGATTTTGATAATTAAATAATGTAATCTTACACCATATACAAGCATATATGATTATTAATTTTTAGTAGTTAAAAATAGATGATATAGCTAATCTCAATTTTAAAATCAACTTATAAATAACTTTCACTATAAGGAAAGGATCACAAATGACACAATATGTCTATAACTTTGGAGGTGGTAAAGCAGACGGCAATGCCTCTGAGAAAAACCTTCTCGGGGGCAAGGGTGCCAATCTGGCTGAAATGGCAATTTTAGGGCTGCCTGTACCTGCGGGTTTTACCATTTCAACAGATTGTTGCAACGACTATTTCAGGGCAGGTGGCAAACTTCCTGACCACCTACACGCTGAACTTGATGAGGCAATGTCAAAAATTGAAGGTTTTATGGGGAAAAAATTTGGTGACCCTAAAAATCCGCTTTTAGTTTCAAGCCGATCAGGTGCCAGAAGCTCCATGCCTGGCATGATGGAGACAGTTCTCAATGTTGGTTTATGTCCAGCAACAATTCCAGGTCTGATTGAGCAGACCGGCAACTCCTGGTTTGTCTATGATGCCTATCGCAGACTTATTATGATGTATTCGGATGTTGTAATGGAAAAGGCAGAAGGGATAGAACCTAAGGACGGGATGGGTATCCGTCTGCACCTCGACATGATGCTAAATGATCTTAAAAACGACAGGGGATATGATTCTGATACAGAGATCACAGCAGACGAGATGAGTGCTCTGTGTGACAAATTCAAACGCAAAATTGTCGAGCATCTTGGCATTGAATTTCCTGATGATCCGCGTGAGCAGTTGCTCGGTTCAATTGGTGCTGTATTTAAAAGCTGGAATGGTAAGCGGGCAGTCTCATACCGCAGAATTGAACATATTCCTGATACATGGGGCACGGCAGTAAATGTTCAGAGTATGGTTTTTGGTAATATGGGAGAGACTTCCGCAACAGGTGTTGCATTTACAAGAAATCCTGCAACAGGAGCAAACATATTTTATGGTGAATGGCTTCCAAATGCCCAGGGTGAGGATGTTGTGGCTGGTATCCGAACCCCCAACCCTCTGAACAACGAGACAAGATCAGAACACAACAGCCACCTGTCATCCCTTGAAGAGGCTATGCCTGAAATCTATTTGGAGCTTGCCCGAATAAGAACTCTTCTTGAAAATCACTATAAAGATATGCAGGATATTGAGTTTACAATAGAGCAGGGGAAACTCTACATGCTCCAGTGCAGGGTGGGAAAACGCACAGGCACTGCTGCCTTGAACATGGCAATGGATATGCTTGATGAGAGGCTAATAGATGAGCCAACCATGATAAACCGGCTAAATCCTGCACAACTTGACGAGATGCTCCATCCGATTGTTGATCCTGAAGCGGCAAAAGTTGCAGAGATTCTGGTTCAAGGGCTGCCAGCAGGTCCAGGTGGAGCCTTTGGCCAGATTGTATTTACATCCGAAGATGCAGTTCACTGGAAGAAAAAGGGTAAGGCAGTCATATTGGTCAGGGAGGAGACAAATCCCGAAGATATTGAGGGGATGAGGGCAGCCAAAGGAATCTTGACTGCAAGAGGTGGTATGACAAGCCATGCTGCACTTGTTGCAAGAGGATGGGGGAAATGCTGCATTGTTGGTGCTGGTGCCCTTAAAATCAAATCCCAGATCAAAGAGCTTCATGCAATGGGTAGCACTGGAGTAAGAGTGTATAAGGAGGGGGATTGGCTCACCTTGAACGGCTCAACAGGCGTTGCATATGTGGGCAAACTTGATATGAAAGATGCGACAGCAAACCCCAAATTCAGGCAGTTTATGTCAGTTGCAGATAAGTATCGCACATTAAAGGTTAGAACCAATGCAGAAACTCCGAAAGATGCAGCCCAGGCTCTTGAGTTTGGGGCTGAAGGAATCGGACTTTTCAGAACAGAGCACATGTTTTATGGGGCAGACTCTGAAAAGCCGCTGTTTTTGCTTCGTAAGGTGATTTTAAGCAAAACACCACATGAGCGGCAGATGGCACTTGATGAACTCTATCCTTTTATAAAAAAGGAGATGAAGGGAACTCTGGAAATAATGGATGGAAAGCCTGTCACCTTCCGCCTTCTTGACCCACCACTCCATGAATTTGTTCCCCAATCTCGGGAGACTCAGGAGGATTTATCAAGAGAGCTTGGCATTGACATTGAAGAGATCGAAAAGAGAAGTCAGGCACTGGAAGAGGTCAACCCGATGATGGGACATCGTGGCGTGCGTCTTGGCATCACCTTTCCTGAAATTACCAAAATGCAGTTTAAGGCAATTTTTGAGGCTTCAGCAGAGCTTATCAAAGCCGGTAAAAATCCTCTGCCCGAGATTATGGTTCCTGTTACATGCAATGAAAAGGAGCTTGTTTTCACAAAAAAACTCTGCGTGGAGGTTTACGAGGATGTTATTAAGAGGCACAATGTTGATTCTGATGGCAAGATTAGCTCTGTTCCATACCAGTTTGGCACAATGATCGAGGTTCCAAGGGCAGCTTTGATGTCTCACAAAATGGCTGAACATGCGGAGTTCTTTTCGTTTGGAACTAACGATTTAACACAGATGACATTTGGTTTTAGCCGTGATGATATAGGCTCTTTTATGAATGACTACATTGACAATGCAATTTTAGATGCTGACCCGTTTGCAACTTTGGATCAGGAGGCTGTGGGAAGCCTTATTGAGATATCGGTGCAAAAAGGGAGATCAACGAGATCTGATATAAAACTTGGTATATGCGGAGAGCATGGCGGGGATCCGCAATCCATTGAGTTCTGCCACAATATAGGTCTTACCTATGTAAGCTGCTCGCCCTACAGGGTTCCTGTGGCACGACTTGCAGCAGCCCAGGCAGCCATTAAATGTATTAAATTCTGATAGCTATGGTGTAGGTTAGATACATCAACTACCAAGAGATGGGGTTCTCCTGAACCTCATCTGTCAGTTGCCTGAAACAACAGACATTTCACACAGTTCGCAATCAAACAGGAGCCTGTAGTTACGTTTTCCATCTGTCAAGGTAAGTGGTGGAGCAAGTTTCAACTGGTTCTTCTGTTTTTTATCTTCATTTTTCTTATCTCTATTTTTTTTTAAACACGCTCCTATTTCTCGACGAATGCAGTATTTGGTTTTCATAAGTATCCTTCCAGATGGGTTTAGCCCTGTTTCAAACGCATCTTCTAAAACCTCTGCACCGTGGCTCTCATAAAAAATTTTGGCATACCTGTTAAAA
Source organism: Desulfamplus sp. (assembly GCA_964203105.1). Classification (GTDB taxonomy): domain Bacteria; phylum Desulfobacterota; class Desulfobacteria; order Desulfobacterales; family Desulfobacteraceae; genus Desulfamplus. The sequence goes on along the minus strand of CAXNND010000058.1, from coordinate 2,768 downwards.
ACATTGGACTGGTAGTTCAGATATTTTTCAGGATATACAGGTATTGCATCGCTTTTTATCGCCCTTTTTTTTACTGTATAGCTTTTTTGTCTTAAAAGGGTAAGCTCTTCCAAAGCGTTTCGCCTCAAGCTGTTGAGAAGGCTTTTGGGTAAAAATCCAGGTTTGGGAGTGTGAGTATCAATATGAAACTCTTTGACCTCAAAAATAGTATTTCCTGTGCTTGTCATCTGGGAGTAAATCTGCTCCTCAATTGTCTTTGGCTCTCTCGCCTCGTTATATCCGGCTGGCAGGCTTGAATTTACAATAGAGCCATCCTCGTCTGTAACGGTCAGACGTATCTCTGTAGCTGTCTGTTCAAATATCATGGAAACCCCTATTCTACGGTCAGAAGTGTCTTTGCCTATAAGTTTCAGAAATTGATGATCGTGATTGCGAAACAGTCTGATACCCGCAACCAATCCATCCATATCATTAGGAAAGATTCGCCCATCTTCAATACGCTCCACCCTGAATCCTTTTAATACGCCTGTTTGGGAGACAAAGCAGATTCCATCACCGTTATGCAGGGCTTTACCTGAAAACCGGAAACACCCTTTTTCTATATGGCTTATCTTGCCAACTTCAGCACCTGTGGATTTTGGCGTGTCCATTGCAGCTTGATGTTCTTCACCCTCTTTGGGATCAAAAAGAAAGTAGCGGGTATAACCACGATTAAATGTCTTTTGAATGTCTGGAATAAAGTTAAGATGAACGTTGCCGGAGCTTTGCTTTCTGTAGCCCCTGTGGGTTTGAATAAAAGTGTCAAGAGCTTGTCTATACGCTGCAACAACATTTTTAACATAAGCCATGTCTTTATAGCGACCTTCAATTTTAAACGATGTGACACCTGCTTCTGCCAAATCATTAATATTATCAATAAGATTAAGGTCTTTCAAAGATAGAAGATGTTTATTGGCGATAACATCGTTTCCTTTTCCGTCCTTTAGTGTGTATTTCAGGCGGCAAGGTTGGGCACAGACTCCTCTGTTACCACTTCTGCCAAAAGCAGCCTGGCTAAGATAACATTGACCGCTGTAGGAGACACATAGGGCACCATGCACAAAGCATTCAAGTTCCACCTCTGTTTTGTCACCAATTGCGATTATCTCTTTAAGAGTCATCTCCCGTGCAAGAATTACCCTGCTAAAACCAGCATCCTGAAGAAATCTAACTTTTTCAGGAGTTATATTATGCATCTGGGTGCTTGCAATAAGAGGAATCGGAGGAAGGTGGTCTGTTTGCAGAAGCCCCATATCCTGAAGTATAAGTCCGTCAGCTCCTGCTTCATAAACTTTTGTGATTATATTCAAGGCATCCGTAATTTCTGAATCATTGAGAATCGTGTTCAGTGCAAGATAAACTCTTGCATTGAACAGGTGGGCATAATCAATCAGTTTGGAGATATCACTCAAGCTGTTTCCAGCATTTTTTCTTGCACTGAATCGAGGTGCTCCAATATAAACTGCATCAGCACCGTGGTCGATTGCTGCCTTACCTATCTCCTGATTGCCGGCAGGTGCCAAAAGCTCCAAAGGGATAGAGTTCTCTCCAACTATTACAGGAAATCGGGATTGTATTGAGTTTGTCAAGATGAAAAATTCCTTTGCTGCTTCACCAAATATATTAAAAATTGACGGAAATGAGCTTTTAATAACTGTGTTTGTGCATGTTGTCAAAAATATAAACAAGATATTTATTTTTTATATAAAAAGTATAAAAAATTTACTTAAATCTTTTCCCGATTTATTCATACACTCTTTTTGATTTGACCTCCTGCAAAACCGATTTTCTATCCAGTAAACTCAAGGGGTGAATTCAAGTTTTGCAGGAACTCTATTATCGTTTTCCATAGATAATTGATCAATAACAGGAGAATTAAACAGCCATTTTAATAGTTTAAAATGGCTTGATAAGTTCAGCCATTGCTGTTATTTTATCAAGATTTTAGAGATTAGTTCCTCAAAATATACAGTCTTCTGAGAATTGGGTCTGAATTATGAAAAAAATATTACTGCCTGTCTTTCTTCTGTTTTTTGTTTTTCCATTGTTGCTTTTTTTATTTAAGCAGTTTGAATTGAAAACCCCTGTTGTTGATCTGAACATCCCCTCAACATACCTTCCAAGAACATATAACATGAATTTAAATATTACAGAAAAGGGAACTGGACTAAGGCGAGTCTATATTGCCATCTCTCAGAACAACAAGGAAAAGGTTATTTTAGACAAACTATATCCTCGTGTCTCATACAGCGGATTCTTTTTTGGATCCGGTGTTGAGAGTGACTCTCTAAATATTGCGGTTGAATCTTCAAAATATGGTATGGGTGATGGAGAAGCTACACTTACAATTGATATTTCTGACTACTCATGGTGGAGTTGGAATAACGGCAACCGCTTTTCCATAGAGCAGAAAATTATTATAGATACAAAACCTCCTGAAATTGAGGTGCTAAGTAAAAATCATAATGTCAACATGGGGGGAGTTGGACTGGCTATCTACAGGCTTAAGGATTACGAGGATGGGAGTCAGAGCGGAATACAGGTCGGAGAAAATTTTTATCGGGGATATTCGGGGATATTTAAACAACAGAATGTATTTGCTTCCTTTTTTGCATTAACACATCTTCAAGGCTCTGGTACGGAAATGTATGTAAAGGCTGAAGATGTTGCTGGCAATATTTCAAAAAAAGAATTTTACCATTACATAAAAGAGAAAAAATTTAAAAGCG
>CAXNND010000057.1:0-8197 GCA_964203105.1 Desulfamplus sp. | reverse complement strand
GGAAAATTCACTTAACAAAAAAGTGCCAACTACTTTTTGTGGATCATGGAGGATGCCAGATTTTTGAGGCTCAAATACTCCTGTGTCAAAAAAAAAGATTTACAAACCATGTACAAATCTGGTTAAGTTATCCCCTGATCAAATTGGCCATTGCTGAACAACGGTTCACCAATGGCTTTTGGACATAATTTTTTTATCTTGAAAGAGGTAGTGGATAATTTGGCAGAGATTTCACTGAACGGTATTGTGGTCATTGCGGGCAACTATGGAAGCGGAAAGACAGAGACCGCTGTAAATCTTGCCTTTAACAGAAAAGCAGCAGGTCTTGATGTAGCTATTGCTGATCTTGATTTGGTAAATCCATATTTTAGAACCAGAGAGGCAAGGCATTCACTTACAGAGTGTGGAATAAATGTAGTTCTTCCAGATGCAAAGTATATGCAGGCAGATTTGCCCATTTTAGCAAGAGAGGTTTCTGGTGCTATCAGAAATCCGCCAGACCTTTTAATACTTGATGCAGGAGGCGATGATGTTGGTGTTACTGTGCTTGCAGCACTTGGAGACGCTTTTGCTGGCAGAAAAATAAACATGATACAAGTTATAAATCCTTTTAGACCATTTACAGATAGTGTAAAAGGTTGCCTTAGAATAATGGAGGAGATTGAATACACTTCAAAACTTAAAATTACTGGTCTTGTGAGTAATTCAAATTTAATGGAACTCACATCACCTGATGATATTTATAGAGGATATGAGCTTATACAGGAGGTCTCAATGCAATCAGGCAGAGAGGTTAAATTCATTACAGCAGATGTCAAATTTTTACCTCTACTTGATATGAGTCGCTTTGAAGTTCCTGTTTTGCCAATTGAAAGAAGGCTTTTGCCACCGTGGAAAAAGTAGTATAAAACAATATTACAAGTTGAATGGATAAATTAAAATAATATTTAAGGGACAGATTAATTCATGGCATTTAAACATATTATTGATTCGGAAAGATGTAAGGGGTGCGGTTTGTGTGCAGATGTATGCCCCAAAAAGGTTTTGGAAATATCGGACAAGGTAAGTGCAAAAGGATATTTTCCGGCATTTCAGGCAAGACCTGAAGATTGTATTCACTGTACACTGTGTTGTGTAATGTGCCCTGATGTGGCAATAACAATTATTGAGCTGGATGATTCTGCTTCAACCAGCAGCCCGAATAGTAGCAGCTCAAGTAATAAAACTGTTGTGTCAAATATGGAGGAAAAATAATGGCTAAAGTATTGATGAAGGGAAATGAAGCCATTGGAGAAGCTGCTATTCGTGCAGGCTGTCTTAACTATTTTGCGTATCCTATCACCCCGCAGTCTGAAGTTGCGGAATATCTTGCCAAAAGAATGCCGGAAGTGAACGGGGTCTTTCTTCAGGGTGAAAGTGAAGTTGCGGTTGGCTATATGATTTTTGGTGCTGCTGCCTGTGGTGAAAGGGTTATGACCACCTCGTCAAGTCCGGGTGTGAGCCTTATGAGTGAGGCAATAAGCTATATTGCAGGGGCAAGATGTCCGGCAGTATTTGTCAATATTGTCCGTGGTGGTCCAGGGCTTGGTGGAATTTTACCCTCTCAGGGTGACTATTTTCAGGCTACCAAAGGCGGTGGTCATGGTGATTACCATCTTCTGGTCATGGCACCGGACGGAGTGCAGGAAGCTGTTGAGATGACCATGATGGCATTTCCTCTTGCTGAAAAATATAGAGGACCTGTAATGATTATGGGTGATGGGCTTATTGGTCAGATGATGGAGCCTGTTGAGTTTCCAGATAATCTGTATGTGCCACCCACAAACAAGGATGACTGGGCAACCAATGGCATGGACAGACGTGGAAGTACCAAAAACAATATTGTAAAATCTCTCTACCTTGACCCAAAAATCCTGAACCAGAATAATCTGACTCTAAAAGCCCAGTATGATCAGATGAAGAGAGAGGAGATAAGGTTTGAGGCTTACAATACAGATGGAGATTATCAGGCTTTGATTGTAAGCTATGGTACAATGAGTCGTGTCTGCAAAACAGCAATTGACAACATGAAATCCCAAGGGCTTGAGATTGGCATGATAAGACCCAAAACTCTGTTTCCATTTCCTGAAAAGGCGATACATGATGCAGCAGCAAAAGAGAGCTGCAAAAGAGTCGTAAGCATTGAGATGAGCATGGGTCAGATGATTGAGGATGTGGAGAGAAGCCTTAAAGGAAAGCGTGAAGTGACATGGTTTGGTCAGTGTGGCGGCGACATCTACACACCTGAAGAGGTTGCCGAACATGTTGTGTCACTGCTTAAAAGTAGCGGAGGAAATTAAAACAATATGGGAAAAACATTTTCAAGACCAGAAGCTCTTTCCAATGCCCACACTCATTACTGTCCGGGATGCACTCATGGCATTGCTCACCGTCTTGTGGCAGAGGTGATCGATGAGCTTGGCATAAGAGGCAGAACCGTTGGCATTGCACCTGTAGGCTGTGCAGTCATGGCATATAATTACTTTAGTTGCGATTTTCAGGAGGCAGCCCACGGACGTGCTCCTGCTATGGCAACAGGTATGAAAAGGGTAAGACCGGATCTGATGGTATTTACATATCAGGGAGATGGAGACCTTGCAAGCATAGGTATGGGTGAAATTATCCATGCAGCAAACCGAGGCGAAAAGTTCACCACAATATTTATCAACAATGCAATTTATGGCATGACTGGCGGGCAGATGGCACCAACCACAATGCCGGGGCAAAGGGCAACTACAGCTCCAAATGGCAGAAATGTTGAGGAGACAGGTATGCCGATCCGTATGTGCGAACTGCTCTCAACCCTTGCCACACCAGGATATATTTCACGTCAGGCACTTTTAAAGCCCAAATACATAAACAAGGCAAAGAAGTCAATTCGTCAGGCGTTTGAATATCAGATGGCACATAAATGTTTCAGCTTTGTTGAGCTTGTCAGCACCTGTCCCACAAATTGGGGCATGACACCGCTCAACGCTCTCAAATGGGCAGAAGATACCCTGATTCCCTACTATCCTTTAGGGGAATTCAAGAAACCCGAATAATGGCAGAATCTCTATGGTATTTGACTGTGCAGTTGCATTATAAGATCATAGAGAAAAAGGTTCTGTTAAATTTTTTCTAACGAGACTTAAGGAGTAGTTATATATGCAAAAAGAGGTAATGTTTGCAGGATTTGGCGGTCAGGGGATTCTGCTGAGTGCCAAGCTGCTTGCCTATGCAGCCATGAAACAGGGGGCACAGGTGATGTGGATTCCATCCTATGGCCCCGAAATGAGAGGCGGAACAGCTTACTGTACTGTTGTTGTAAGTGATCGTCTTATTGGTTCGCCAATTATTAAAAATCCTACCCACCTTGTGGCTATGAACAGGCCATCTCTTGAAAAATTTGCACCAGTTGTAAAACAGGGTGGGGTTATTCTTATCAACAGCTCATTGATTCCTGTGAGAAGCGGCAGAACCGATATTCAGGAGCTTATTGTTCCTGCAAATGATGCCGCAATCCAGCTTGGAAGCGTAAAGTGTGCCAATATTATCGCTGTCAGTGCATTTGCGGCAAAAAGCGGTATGGTTGATATTGAAATTTTGCGAAAATGTGTTGAGGAGGAGTTTGCATCAAAGGCAAAGTTGATACCTCTTAACATGAAGGCATTTGATGAGGGGTTAAAGATTGCAGCAGAGTCATAAAATATTTGAATCTGAAAGAGATCACCTTGAGTAGGTTGAACAGGTTACATCAAACAAAATAAAATATAAAAGGGGGCAGAGATGATCAGAACAGAAATTTCTCTTTTTCTAAAGAATGTTCCAGGAGAGCTTGCCAAACTTGCAGAACTTATGAGCAAATCAGGCGTTAATATTGATGCCATAACAATTCAGGACGCTTCAAGCTATGTTCAGAATCTGTTTGAGGCAAGAGGAAAATCCTTAAAAAGAATAGCATCTTCCGCAAGCTATAGTTCCATAAGAAGGGATTCTGCTGAATTTGCTCTTATTAGGATGCTTGTTGATAAAACTGACGAGGCTGTGGAGATTCTTAAAGAAAGGGAGTATCTTTTTGATACAAAAGAGCTTATTGCCATTGAGCTTGAAAATACTCCTGGAAGGCTCTTTGAGGTGACCAAAAAATTTGGAGAAGAGGGAATTAACATCAACTATGTTTATGGCTCTGTCTCATCGTCAGGTGGTAAATGTCTTTTTGTCTTCTCCCCTGAGGATATCGAGCTTGCATCAAAAATATTTATGAAGTGATAAAGTTTAGCTGTTAATGTAGAGACGCACAGCCGTGTGTCTCTACAATCCAGTTGGTGCTTGTGCCTTTAAAAGCATGTTCGTTATTTTACTGATTGCGTTTATCTTTCAAAATATTATTTGATATTACAATCCGCTGAATCTCGGAAGTGCCCTCATAAATGGTAAACACCCTTGCATCACGGTAATACCTCTCCACATCATAATCCTTTGTAAAGCCATAACCGCCGTGCAGTTGCACAGCTCTTGCAGTAATCTGGTTGACCATTTCAGATGCAAACAGCTTTGCCATTGATGCCTGGGTTGTAAATTTTTCCTTTCTGTCCTTCATTGCTGCGGCTGACAGAACAAGCTGCCTTGCCGCCTCAATCTGGGTCGCCATGTCTGCAATCTGCCATCTGATTCCCTGATGCTTTGAGATTGCACAGCCAAACTGCCGTCTCTGGCGGGTATATCTTATCGATGCGTCAAATGCAGCTTCTGCAACTCCAAGAGACTGGGCAGCAATGCCGATTCTTCCCCCGTCAAGACCAGACATGGCAATTTTAAATCCATCACCCTCTTTGCCGAGAATATTTTCAGCAGGCACACGACAGTTCTCAAAAATAAGATCCGTGGTATCAGAAGCCCTCAGACCCATCTTGTCTTCAATATGCCCTACGCTGAATCCGGCAAGACCTTTTGGAATTAAAAAGGCACTGATGCCACGGTGTCCGGCACTCTCATCTGTTTTTGCGGTTACAATAACCACACCACAGTTTTTGCCAGATGTGATGAACCTTTTTGTTCCATTAATAACATACTCATCTTTATCTTTAACTGCTGTTGTAGTCTGACTTACCGGATCAGAGCCAGCATCAGGTTCTGTCAACGCAAATGCCCCAATCATCTTTCATGATGCAAGGGGAACAAGAAATTTTCTCTTTTGTTCCTCAGTGCCAAATTTAAGAATACTTTCACACACAATGGAGTTCTGCACCGACATCACAACTGAAGTTGATGCACACGAATAGGCAATCTCGGAGAGTGCAAGAACATAGGATATTGTATCTGAACCTTCACCACCATACTCTGGTGGAATCATCATACCCATAAGCCCGAGTTCGCCCATCTGTTTGAAATTTTTTGCCGGAAACTCCTTGGTTTTATCACGTTCAGCAGCCGTGGGACCTACCACTTTTCTGGAAAATTCCCTGACCATGCTTTGAATCATCAACTGTTCTTCTGTTAAATTGAATAACATTTATGTGACCTCCGAGAAAAAGGAAAAAGGGGGAGAGATTTTATTTGTAGGGGCAAAACCTGCTTTTGCCCTGAAACGGGAGTGGAGAGAGCAGGGGCATCTTCCGTCATCATGGGGTATAAACCACAACAATAAGCTCTGCGTCAGTCTCTCCCATATTTTTCAGATCATGTTTGATACCAGAGTTAAAGTGAAGGGATTCACCTGCTTTAAGGAGGTTAATATGATCGCCAACAGTGATTTCAACCTCTCCGTTCAACACATAGGAAAACTCCTCACCCTCATGCTGGAATCCTACCCCCTGATGTGTCTTGCCCGCCTCAATTGTGATCCTGAAAGCCTTGAGGTGCTTGTTTTCAGCTCCTGGAGTCAGTGGAGTGTAGGCATAGTTGTCAGTCCTTTTGGTGTATGCCTTGACACGCTCCTCACTACTTTCCTCCTGCTCTTTAAGGAGAAAACCGGAATCAATGCCCAGTGCCCGTGAAATCTGAAGAAGTGTTCCAACCGGAGGTCTTTTCTTTCCTGACTCGACCTGGTCAATGAACTCAATGGACAGTCCCGTCTCATTGGCAACAAAATCCTGGGTTATCTTTTTTTCAAGCCGTATCTGTCTGATTTTGGTTCCGATGGGAACCAGTTCATCTTTTTTCTTTGCCATTAATTTCACCCATTTATTGTAAGACTCACAGATTTTATTATCAGTGATTCAAATCAGTGAGTCTTGATAGTTTTTTCGATATATAGCCAAATAAAAACATTACAAAAAGAGTCAAATTTACAGAACCTTTTCAATCCACTTTTCTGTATCTTCTGACCTGCCATATTGAATGTCTGTGATGGCATTGTTGAATTTAACAGCAATATCACCTGGTGTGCCGTTGCCGATATTCATAATCTTGTCACCATAACGAATCTCTCCAACAGGAGAGATAACTGCTGCTGTTCCAGAGCCAAAAACCTCCTGCAGAGTGCCGTTTTGATGGGCAGCAATGACCTCATCCATGCTGATTTTACGTTCAGATACTTTCATACCCCATTTTCTGCCAAGATGGAGAACAGAATCCCTTGTGATACCTGGCAGGATACTGCCGTTGAGTTGAGGAGTTGTAAGCTCATTGTCGATGACAAAAAAGATATTCATTGCCCCAACCTCTTCAATGTATTTGCGTTCAACTCCATCAAGCCACAACACCTGGGCATATCCCTCTTTTTTTGCCTTCTCAGATGCAAAAAGACTTGCAGCATAGTTGACAGCAGCCTTGTATTCGCCAACACCACCTTTCACAGCTCTTACATGCTCGGTGGATATCCAGATTTTAACAGGATTGAACCCCTCAGCATAATATGCACCAACCGGAGAAAGAATGATAAAATAGCGGTAGTTATGAGAAGCACGAACTCCAAGAAAAGGCTCGCTTGCAATTATAGTCGGGCGGATATAAAGAGATGTGCCGGGAGTTTCGGGTATCCAGTTTTTTTCAAGTTTCAAAAGCGTCTTGAGAGATTCCAAAGCAAACTTCTCATCAAGTTCAGGTATGCACATTCCCTTGGCAGATCGGTTGAACCGCTTGAAATTCTCTTGCGGTCTGAAAAGCTGTATTGATCCATCAGCGATTTTATATGCTTTAAGACCCTCAAAGATAGCCTGTCCATAATGAAACACTACAGTCGCAGGCGAAAGAGACAAATTGTGAAACGGCTCAATACGTGGGTTGTGCCAACCTTTTTCAGGGTTATAATCCATGTTAAACATGTGGTCAGTAAACAGTGTCCCAAACCCTAAAGAGGAATCTGCGGGTCTTTTGCCTCTCTGCTCTTTTTCCGTAATTGTTATTTCCAACTTAAATTACCTCCGTTTTTTTTATAATGGTGATCAAATATCTGTGCCACTTAAATTTTTTGACAGCTCCGATTTTCAATGGTTGAAATGCAATTATTGTTTTTTGCTCGTTTCTGTTTATAATCTCGGAATGTTTATGATGCAAGACCATTTTCCAGCAACTCCATAAAAACAGGAAAAGAGAAATATCTATAACCAGTAAGGAGCTAAAAGGATGAAAGAAGAACCCATTAAAATCGGGATTAGTACATGTCTTCTCGGTAAACATGTTCGATATGACGGTGGACATAGCCATGACCCCTTTTTGACCGGAACGCTTGGTCAGTTTCTTGAGTATGTTCCTGTCTGCCCTGAAGTTGAGTGTGGCATGGCTGTCCCACGTGAATCAATTCGTCTTGTTGGCGATACTGATAATCCAAGACTTGTGACCGGAAAAACCGGTATTGACAAGACATCTATGATGCAGGAGTGGATTCCAGCAAAACTCAGGTTCCTTGAGACCCAGGAACTATGCGGTTTTATATTTAAAAACAAATCTCCAAGCAGTGGTCTTTACCGGATTAAGGTTTATGGAGAGGATGGGCATGTCAAGAGCAACGATGGTGTGGGGCTGTTTGCACGAGCATTTACAAAACATTTCCCAAGAGTAGCTGTTGAGGATTCTGGCAGGCTGCATGATCCAAAGCTCAGGGAGAATTTTATTGAGAACATCTTCACCTTGAAGCGGTGGAGAGACTTTATGAGCGGACCAAAAACAATCGGTGCTCTTGTTGATTTTCATACAAAAAACAAGCTGCTCCTGCTTTCGCACAGTGAAAAGCTAT